>CAXTUQ010000889.1:0-2012 GCA_964247405.1 uncultured Acetobacteraceae bacterium | reverse complement strand
CGGTCGTGCCCTTCAGCCGCTCCATCGCGAACCGGGACGTGACGTTCTTCAGCGGCACGGCGGCGATCAGCCGTTTGTAGAAGCCGTCGAACGCCGCCATGTCGGTGACGGCGACGCGCAACATGTAGTCCACCTCGCCCGCCATGCGGTAGGCGTCCATCACCTCCGGCATGGACGACAGGGCAGCGGCAAAGCGGGCCAGCCAGTCCGGCGTATGCTCGTGCGCCTCGATGGCCACGAACACGATCAAGCCGACGCCGACCTGCTCGGGGTCCAGCAGGGCGACGCGGCGGAGGATGACGCCGGCCTGCTCCATCTTCTGGATGCGCTTCCACACCGGGGTTGCGGACAGGCCAACCTGCTCGGCCAGCTCGGCCATTGCAACCGTCGCGTCCTGCTGCAGCAACGCCAGAAGCTTGCGGTCCACCTCGTCCATCTCCTGCCCTCCTGCGGCCATGCACATCCAACAGGGACAGCAAGCCCTGGCCGGACCTGGGCCGCAACCGCGGGCGGCGCCGCATCCAAGGATGGACGGAGGCGTCGGTGCGCAAAAGCGACGCTGGCGGAGATCGGTTGTTCACGCTGGCCCGCGCCTGCGGCATGTCATGTTTTCAGGGCAGGCCCAAACAGCATGGAACGGCAAAATCCGCTGAAAACCGCGCCGGCAGCGCTCGGCAAGCCTCCGCCACTAAACATGCTATCTGGCCATTCAATAAAGCCGAATACTGAAAAAGGCTGCGTGAATGAACGCTGATGCTTATGCACGTTCCAAATTTGCCGAACTTTGCTGTTGAACGCCGTGGCGGGTCACGGCCATGCTCGGCACCCTGATCGCGGACGTTCCTCCCCATGCCCTCCCTGATCCCCATGCGACCCATGCCAGCCGCCACGGTAGCCGCAACACGCCTCCGCCCCGTGCCGGAAGTGCCGCCGAGGACAAAGCCTGTCGGCTCCACCCCTGTCCGCACTGGCCGGACGCAGTGATCGCGCGCCGGGCCGTGCTGGCCGCCGGGCTGCTGGCCGCGCTCCCGGCCCGGGCGCAAGGGGCGTCGCTCCGCTTGGCGCAGTATAAGGCCGGTGATCAGCTCCTGCTCCGCCTGGCTGGGGAGGACGCCGCCGCCTACCGCGCCGATTGGTTCGAGTTCGGGTCCGGCAACCTGATGGTGGGAGCGGTGTCGGCCGGGTCGCTCGACCTCGCCTACGGCAGCGAGGTGCCCCCGGCCTTCGTGGCCCTGTCGGGCGCCCCCATGGACGCGGCGGCGCTGGGCGACCGGCCGGAAGGGCGGCTCTACACCGCCATCGCCCGCGCCACCGGGGCGCGCGGCAACACCACGGCGCTGGTCGGCACGCCGCGGCAGGTGGCAGACGCGCTGCTCGACTACCACGCGCTGGGCGTTTCCACCTTCCTCCTCCGCGGCTTCGACCCGCTGCAGGACGCCCTGCACTACGGCCGCACCCTGCTGCCGCTCACCCGGCGCCTGCTCGCCGAACGGACCAGCCGCCAAGCCGCAGCGGAGTAGCGCGGCAGCCACGCTTCTCTACGGACGGCGTGCCGATTTGGCCGAATGCGCCTGAGCAAGGAGGGAAGCCGTTAAGCATCAGCACAGCGCCTTGTTGAGAAGTCATTACCTTCAAGGCTTTCTGATCCTCTGCTATCTTCGTCGGAAGCTCTGAGCATTAGCCAGGACAGGAATTGACAGCACCTTGAGAAATCGTTCCATGCTGCGTTCGGCAACGTTCGGCCTGGCATTGAGTGCGTGGGCTTTCCCGGTGCATGGTCAGGGGCAGGAAATGGAACCGACCGCCCTTCAGGTCATATGGTCAACCCCGATCACCGTTGAGACGGTTTCACCTCCCCAAGTTGGACAGCCAGGCATCACCCCTCGCGAGGACGGAATTTCGCTTGGGCAGTCGGTGGACCTCTACGGACAAATCACATTCCTGGCTAGACACTCGGCAGGGCCATTCAGTTCTGATTATGCCGTGCCGAGCGCCAGCAGCTGATCGAAGCT
>CAXTUQ010000888.1:0-2014 GCA_964247405.1 uncultured Acetobacteraceae bacterium | reverse complement strand
GACGCCGAAGGACGACCCCTTCGAGCAGCTGCTCGGCCGCGCCGCTTCGGCCCCGCTGCCGTGGGACGCCTTCGCGCACCTGGGACGGGAGGGCGCCGTCGCCGCCGACCTGCTGGCCGCTGCCGTGGCCCGGCGGGAACCCGGCGTGAACATCCTGCTCTACGGCCCGCCCGGCACCGGCAAGACGACCTTCGCCGCCGCCCTCGCCGCCCGGGTCGGCGCGCGCCTGCGGCCGGTGACCGAGCAGGACGGCGCCGGGGGCGAGCCCAGCCGCCACGAGCGCCTGTCGGGCCTGCAGCTCGCCCAAAGCCTGGCGCCCCAGGGCGAGACGGTGCTGCTGTTCGACGAGGCGGAGGACGTCTTCGTCCGGCTGAGCCACGGTGAGGACGGCCCGGCCGCCACGTCCCGGGTGTTCATGCACCGGCTGCTCGAACGGACCCCCGTCCCGGTGATCTGGACCGCCAACGACATCGGCATGCTCGGCCCGGCCGTGCTGCGCCGCATGACCATGTGCCTGGAGCAGAAGATCCCCGGCGTGGCCGTCCGCGCCCGCCTGTGGCGACGCATCGCGGATGCGGAAGGCATCGCGCTGGCCGAGTCCGATGCGAACCGCCTTGCGCGCCTAGTTCCCGCCGCCCCGGCCGTCGCGTCCACCGCGTTGCGGGCGGCGCGCTTGGCGGGCGGCGGTGCCGGCACCGCCCGGCTGATCGTCGAGGGGATCGCCCGGGCCGTGTCCGGCGGCCATGCGCCGGCTGTCGCGGCCGAACGCCCCGGCCACTACGACCCGGCGCTGGTCAATGCGGATGCCGATCTGGCGTCCCTGGCCGACCGCCTGGCAGAACCGGGCGCACCGCGAACGGTGTCGATGCTGCTGTCCGGCCCACCCGGCACGGGCAAAAGCGCCTGGGTGCGGCACCTGGCGCGTCGCCTGGGGCTGGAGGTCATGCAGAAGCGCGCCTCCGACCTGCTGGGGCCGTTCGTGGGAGAGACGGAGGCCAACATCGCCGCGGCCTTCGCCGAGGCGGCCGAGGCCGGGGCGTTCCTGGTGTTCGACGAGGCGGACAGCCTGCTGGGAGACCGCGGCGGCGCGGTACGGAGCTGGGAAGTCAGCCAGGTGAACGAGATGCTGACCTGGATGGAGCAGCACCCGCTGCCGTTCGCCTGCACCACCAACCTGCCGGACCGGCTGGACCCGGCAAGTCTGCGGCGTTTCCTGGTCAAGCTGCGCTTCGGCTGGATGACCGCGGCGCAGGCGCGGTCGGCATTCCGCCGGTTCTTCGAGATGGAGGCGCCGAACGGGTTCGACGCGCTGCAGGCGCTGACCCCGGCCGACTTCGCGCTGGTGCGACGTCGGGCCGCGCTGACCGGCGAACTGGGCAATGCCCAGGTGCTGCAGCGGCTCCTGGCGGCCGAGTGCGAGGGCCGCGCCGGTGCCCACGGCCCGGTGGGCTTCCGGGCGGTCTGACGGCTGCGTCCGGCTCTGGCGTGCCGGCGTGTCACTTGTGCGCGGGATGACGGCGGGCACATTGACCCGGCGTCAGCGACAGGAGACCAGGATGGCGATCGGCAGTGCGGTGCAGCGGGGTAGCTTCGTCTACGTGTACGACGAGAAAGGGCGGCAGCTCGCATCGGTCCCGGCGGGCGAAGGGATGCAGGGCTACACGGGATCGACCGTCAGCGTGAAGCGGGACGCCTTCGTCCACACCTACGACGAGCGTGGGCGGCAGATCTCGACCACACCCGCCCGCTGACGTGAAGTAAACCTGGTCCAGGGCCCAAGGGGGCCGTCAATGTAAGGGTTTTGCCGCCGGGAGGATCGGATGGAGGCGTACGCGCGCTTTGAGCCGAACAACCAGGGCCGACCCTCGCTTGATGCCGGGCACGCCCTTGTCGCCGAAACGCCCGCCGACAGGGCCGCGGGACATGGGACCGATGCGGCGGCGAGCGTCACGTGGCTTTCGGCCCGGCCGGAGTATTGGCCACCACCCCCCGGAAACGGGGCGCCGGTGCGGGG
>CAXTUQ010000887.1:0-2029 GCA_964247405.1 uncultured Acetobacteraceae bacterium | reverse complement strand
CGGCTGCCCTCCTCCCGCAGCGCCGCGAGGTCCCGCGCCAGGCCCTCCCGCGCCGCCGCCGCCGCCGCGAGGTCCGCGTTGAGCTGGTTGACGGTGAGCTGCAGGTCGCTGCTGCGCCCGCGCTCCAGCGACAGCATGTCGGTCAGCTCCGCCACCTGTCGGTTCAGCCGGTCGAGCGCCCGGTCCCGCCCGGTCAGCGCCACCGACAGGAACGCCTGCGCCAGCACGAACACCAGCAGCACAAAGATGATGACCATGAGCAGCGTGGACAGCGCGTCCACGTAGCCGGGCCATGGGTTCAGCTCCTCGGTCGCGCCGCGGCGGCGGAGGCGGGCCATCAGCAGGCCATGGTTACGGGCAGCACCAGAGCACCATGGCGTCCGGCCTCACATCCAGCGTGTCGCGTAGAGCCCAAACAAAGCTGCACCTAGCAAAGCCAACGGTGCCGCGATGAGTTCGAGAAAAAGCCAGGGATCAAACATCTTTGAGCCTCCCTGATGCAAGTTGGGCCACGACGTGGAACGCGATGCCGATGAAGAGCAGCGCCGGCGTTACGGGGAACAACGTGGCATTCAACGGCGCGGTTCCATAGAGGACGGCCACGACCGGGGTGATGACGCCGGTGGCGGCGATTGCAATGCCTGTGTTGCTGATCGCCTGCGCAGCCAGCTTGACCCGCTCGTTATGAACCACGCTCACGACCTGCCCATCACTGCGGCTGCCCCTCCGCCAGCGCCGCGAGCGTCCGGGTCAGCACGCGGATGTCGTTGCGCAGCTCGGCGGTGCTCTGCACCCGGCCCTGCTCGCTTTCCGACAACAGGCGCTGCATGTACATCTCGATGTTGCGAAGGTGGGAGCGCGCCACGTCGTCGCCTTGGGGCGCGCGCAGGTCGCCGAGCCGGGTCAGCGCCGGGGCGAGCTGCGCCTGCGCTTCGGCGATGCGCAGCATGAGCTGCTGGTTGGCGCGCATGGTGTCGGAGAGCGTCCCGATCTTCTCCGTCAGCGCCAGCACCGCCAGGTTGGACTGCGTGCGCCCGTCCTCCCCGCGCACCAGGATGGATTGCAGGTTCTCCATATTCTCGGCGGTCTGCTCCAGCAGCGCCTGCACGTACACCGGCACGGAGCTGTCGCCTTCCAAGGCGCCCGAGGATAGCCGGGTCAGCCCGGCGAGCCATTCCTCCAATTCGTTGAAGAACCGGTTCTGCGCCTGCCCGGCGGTGAGGTCGAGGAACCCCAATACCAGCGCCCCGGCCAGGCCGAACATGGAGGACGAGAACGCCGTGCCCATGCCCTTGAGCGGGCGGCCCAGCCCGGTCTTGAGCTGCTCGAACAGCGCGTTGAGGTCGCCCGACCCCACCGACATGCCGCCGATCACGTCGGCGATGGCGCTGACGGTCAGCAGCAGGCCCCAGAAGGTGCCGAGCAGGCCCAGGAAGATCAGCAGCCCCGTCATGTAGCGGGACAGCTCCCGCCCCTCGTCGAGCCGGCTGGCCAGGCTGTCGAGCAGGCTGCGCATCGCGGGCGCGGACAGGCTGATGCGGTCATGCCCGTCGCGGCCCTTCGCCTGCCGCGCCGCCAACATGCTGGCCATGGGGGCCAAGAGCCGCGGCGGCGGCAGGGTGGCGAGGCGGACGCGGGACTGCTGGAAGGTTTCCAGCCAGGTGACTTCGGGCGCCAGCCGGCTGACCTGCAGTAGGTTCCAGGCGATGCCGATCAGCAGCACGATGAAAATGAGGCTGTTCAGCAGCGGGTTGCTGGCGAATGCGGTGGCGAGCGCTCCGGACAGCAGGGCGGCGACCACCAGCACCGCCAGCAGGAAGGCCAGCATGCGGATCAGATAGACCCGGGGCCGGGTCATGGTGTGGCAGCCGGGGGCGTGGCGGCCGTCGATGTCGTGGCAGCGGACGAAGCGGGGGCGGGAGGCGCCGCGCTCAGGTCCACGCGGTCCGCCGGGCCGTCCCCAGCCGCAGCCCCCAAAGCGCGGACGTAGATCCGGGTGGAGGCGATGCCCTCGTTGATCAGCACCGCC
>CAXTUQ010000886.1:0-2040 GCA_964247405.1 uncultured Acetobacteraceae bacterium | reverse complement strand
GGCGGGGATATTGGGTGCGCGGATCCTGCATGGCGGGACGGTCGGTCATTGGCAGCCTTCCAGGTCTGGGGGGGTCGGGCGGCAATTGCCACGGCTGCCTACGTGCCGGCCGCGCCTGCGTTCCGCGTAGCGCGCCCCGTGCCCATCACACTGCGGTCAACGCAATCAGGCCCGTTGCCAACAGATCACACGCGCGCGGGTGCGCCGTCTTGGGAGGACGCTGAAGCGCCGCGTTGCCGGCCGGAGGGCGACGCTCCGCTGCCATCCGTGGTGGCCGCGCGAGGCCGGACAACAGCGGGCGACACGATCCCGTCCAGCGGGTCAGTCTACCCGGTCGCAGCGTATCGTTGCAACCCGGTCGGACCTACAGCCAGAGGGCGACCGGATGCTCGTCGCTATGGGCCTGCGCAGGGATGACCGCGGCTGGCCGGGGCAGGGAAGACGGCAGGACCGTCCGGCGCGGGTAGGGCAGGGAGGGTAGCAAGGACGGGATCAAGGTTGGGATTGGGCGAGTCCATGCCGCGATCCTACATACCCCCGGTCTGCCCGGTCCAGGCCCGTCCAGTGCAGGATAACCGCACTTCTCTTGCACTCGGCGGAGCCGCCGGAAAAGGAGTGAGAGACATCTACCAGCCTTAATCAGCACTGCCTTATTTGCTTCGGAAGCCTCCTGAAGAGGCTCTGGCCGGGCATGCGGTTATCGCGCGTAGCGCATTTATTCGGCTTGCCTTCGGCCGCCGCGTTTTGGGTTCTCTCGATCCATAATTCCCATCGGCTCCAAGAATTGCAGCACGAAGGACAGCACCCCCCAATGGTGCCGTTTGGTCAACAGCAACGTCCGGTTCTGTCGCAGTGGCGCGCTATCTTGCGCGTGAGCTGAGGGGCAAAGCCGAACCCATGCGTTACTGACCTCCCACCCTGCAACGCGATCCGACCCGCAACCACCCTCGGTGCTGCGGACCGGAACCCGTACGTTTGCAGGAGTCCAGCCATGTTCCAGGTCCTTGCCCCCGTCACCATCCACCCCACCGCCGAAGCCCGGCAGGCGCTGGGCGATCAACTCCGCCCCGCCGGCAAGGCCGCCTGGCGGGAGCTTGCCCGCCGCGGCCAGGGCCTGGAGTTCGCCAATCTCCAGTTCTCCTTCGTCGGAGTCACCCTTGCTCTCTGCTCCCGCCTTCGCGCGGACGGGGTCATCGCCATCGAGATCGGGCTGGGCGATGCCCGGCAGGAGGCCCGGGTCGTCACCGCGGCGCAGTTCCGCCGGGCGGAGGCGCAGGCAGCCAAGCGACGCACGGGGGGAGGGCGGTGATGCCGATGTTGACGCGGCGCCCTGGATGGGGCTACCAGCGCGTCCTCTCGACGAACCCGGCTGCCCCATCCTTTCCGCCAAGACCACCGTCCTCGCCCGCCTCTGGCTGCGCGATGCTTGGTGCTGGCTTTTCGATGCCTCGGCCAGCGTGCGGGGTGCGCTGACATGAGACATTTCCGTTCCTTCGTGCCGGCGACTCAGGGCGGCCTGCACCAGGCATTCCGCTTGGCCCACAACGTCGCGCTTGCCGTGGACCGCCGCATGCCCGAGGCGGGCGGCTTGGCCGGCTGGCTGGACCAGGACCGGGCGTCTCTCGGACTGCCGGACGGCGAGGATTTCAGTATTGGCACGGCCCGTCGCACTGGCGTGCTGGCTCCGAACTGGCGCCGGCTCCGGGCGGCCATCACCCGCGGACTGCGCACCGCGCCCAGCGCGGCGGGCACGCCGGCCGAGCAGTGGCTCAACCTGCTGGCGGAACGGCTCGGCTTCGGCGATCTGGACAGGCAGATCCTCCGGCTTGCGCTGTGCTATGCGCTCGACGAGCGCGTCGAGCACCTGGTGGACCGCGTCAGCGCCGCCCGGGGCGGCCCGAGCCGGCTGCGGTCCGATTTCACCCTGCTCGCCTTGCTGCTGTCGGCAGAACCGGGCGCAGTGGAACAGGCGCTGCAGCCCGAGGGGCGGCTGCGGGCCAGCGGCCTGCTTCGGGTGGACCGCGACGGCGACCTCGACGT
>CAXTUQ010000885.1:0-2040 GCA_964247405.1 uncultured Acetobacteraceae bacterium | reverse complement strand
GCGCACCGCCTCGCTCAGCGCGGAGGCGCTGCTGCCGCCGGCCCGCGCGCCGCCGCGGAAGCTCCGGGCGCGCGCCACCGCAAGGAAGGCGTGGAGGTCCGCCACATCCGCCGTCATTGTCCGCCATCCCGCACAGCCCGTGCGGAGTTTGCCCGGTTGTCGCGCGGGCGCGCAACGCCCAACTGGGGGTCGATCCAAAGCGGAGACCGGACATGCCCACAATCGACAACTCAGGCGCCTTCACCCTCGGCGGCAGCACAGTGCGCCGGCTCGGCTATGGCGCCATGCAGCTTGCGGGACCCGGCGTGTTCGGGCCGCCCCGTGACCCCGACGCGGCCCGGGCGGTGCTGCGCGAGGCGGTGGCGGCCGGGGTGAACCACATCGACACCAGCGACTTCTACGGCCCGCACGTCACCAACCAACTGATCCGCGAGGCGCTGCATCCCTATCCCGACGACCTGGTGATCGTCACCAAGATCGGCGCGCGGCGCGGCGAGGACAAATCCTGGAACCCGGCCTTCTCGCCCGCCGAGCTGACGCAGGCGGTGCACGACAACCTGCGCAACCTCCGGCTGGACGTGCTCCCTGTGGTCAACCTGCGCCTCATGTTCGACGCGCATGGCCCGGCCGAGGGGTCCATCGAGGCACCGCTCGCCGCGCTGGCCGAGCTGCAGCGGCAGGGCCTGGTGCGCCACATCGGCCTGAGCAACGCGACGCCGGCGCAGGTCGCGGAAGGGCGGCGCATCTGCCCCATCGCTTGCGTGCAGAACCAGTACAACCTGGCGCACCGGGACGACGATGCGCTGATCGACGAACTGGCCCGCGACGGCATCGCCTACGTGCCGTTCTTTCCGCTCGGCGGGTTCAGCCCGCTGCAGTCGTCCGCCTTGTCGGAGGTGGCAAGCCGCCTCGGCGCCACGCCCATGCAGGTGGCGCTCGCCTGGCTGCTGCGTCGCGCGCCCAACGTCCTGCTGATCCCCGGCACCTCGTCGGCCGCGCACCTGCGGGAGAACCTCCAGGCGGGCGCGCTCGACCTGCCGGAGGACGCGGCGGCGGCGCTCGACGGGATCGGGGCCGGCCGCGCGTGAGGGTCCCGCGCATGAGGGTCAGGGGCCGGCGATCAGCTCCTTGATCCGCCCGGCCAGCGCGTCCAGCGGAAACGGCTTGGTCATCACGTGCATGCCCGGGCCGAGCTGGCCGGGGCCGAGCACGGCGGTCTCGGCGTAGCCGGTGATGAACAGCACCTTGAGGCCGGGGCGCAGCGCCCGCCCGGCGTCCGCCACCTGCCGCCCGTTCATGCCGCCGGGCAGGCCCACGTCCGTCACCAGCAGGTCGACGCGCGCCGCCGATTGCAGCACACGCAGCCCGGCTGCGCCGTCCGCCGCCTCGATGGCGGCGTAGCCGAGGTCCTGCAGCACGTCGCCCACCAGCATCCGCACCGTCGGCTCGTCATCCACCACCAGCACCGTCTCTCCCTGGGTTTCCCCCTGGCCGGCGCGCGGCATGGCGGAGGGGCCGTCCGCGTCCTCCGTCGCCTCGGACGGGCCGAGATGCCGGGCGAGGGTGAGGCACACGGTGGTGCCCCGGCCCGGCTCGGAGGCGATGCGCGCCTGGCCGCCGGACTGCCGCGCGAAGCCGTAGATCATCGACAGGCCCAGCCCGGTGCCCATGCCGAGCGGCTTGGTGGTGAAGAAGGGGTCGAAGGCGCGGCGCGCGACCTCCGGCGCCATGCCGGACCCGGTGTCGCTGACAGAAAGCGTCACGTACTGCCCCGGCGGGAGGTCCAGGCCGCGGGCGGCGCGGGGGTCGAGCCGGCGGTTCGCGGTCTCGATGGTGAGCCGCCCGCCGTCCGGCATCGCGTCGCGGGCGTTGATGCACAGGTTGAGCAACGCGTTCTCAAGCTGGTTCGGATCGACCAGGGTGTTCCACAGGCCCTCCGCGGCCACCACCTCGACGGCGATCTCCGGCCCGGCGGTGCGGCGGATCAGCTCCTCCATGCCGGCCACCAGGCGGTTCACGTCGGTGGCGCGCGGCTCCAGC
>CAXTUQ010000884.1:0-2053 GCA_964247405.1 uncultured Acetobacteraceae bacterium | reverse complement strand
GCAGCCGCATAGCACTCAAGCCAACACGCCTCCGGCAAACCCGGCGCGGTTCAGTAAACACCCGGTTCGACAGCCAGTTGTCGCGCATGAACTGCCATACGGTTTCCTGCGGGTTCAGCTCAGGACACTTCGGCGGCAGCGGGACAATGGTGATGTTGTCTGGCACGACCAAATGGGCCGATATGTACCACCCTGCTTGGTCGAGCAGCAATGCAGCGTGGCAGCCAGGCGTGACCTTGGCCGCGATGGCCGCCAGGTGCTGGGCCATGGCGTCGGTGTTGCACCAGGGCATGATGAGAGCCGCACCCTTGCCATGCTTGGGACAGATGGCGCCGAAGATGGAGGTCGACGCCGTGCGCTGGTCCTGCGGCGCCGAGGGGCTGGGTGCTGCGACGGGCCCAGCGCCGGGTTAGCTTGTTCTTCTGGCCGATGCGGGCCTCGTCGCCGAACCAGACTTCGAGGTCAGCGGGGTCGAACCAAGGGGTTCGCCCGAGATCGACGCCCTTCTCGCGCGCGACCGCGCCCAGACGAGCTGGGAAACCCTTTCAAAAATATCCGTCCGGCTAGAGCGTAACCGGTGCAGATAGATGCACCGGCCCCGCTCTAGCTTTTGTTTTTACGAGCATGTTTACCGATCAGGTGGATCCACCTGATACGGTCATGCTCTAAGGCCGCGATGGCGGGCCTTCCGTATGGTCAGCGTTGCGGCATCATGCTGTCGGTTGATGCGATGCCGATCGCTTCCAGGAAGCGGGAAACCATGTTGTAGGCGCCGACCGTCGCCGTCAGCTCGACGATTGAACGCTCATCGAAGTGCTCGCGCATGGCGGCGAACACCTCCGTCGAAACGTGGACGGTCCGGGTCATGGCGTCACAGTAGGCGAGCGCCGCGCGCTCCGCCGGGCCGAACAGCACCGATTCCTGCCAGTCCGGGAGCGCACCGATCTGCTCGGCTGTCAGTCCTTCACGCAACGCGACCGGGACGTGCTGCTCCGCCTCATAGCGGGCGCCGTTCAGGTGGGCCACCTCGATGATCACCAGCTCCCGGATCGAGCCGGGCAACGCACAGCGCTGGCGTATGGCGGTCAGGAAGCCGAGCCATCCTTCGGCCACGGGTGGGCTGTGGAGCAGCATGGCGTAGAGGTGGAGGAGGCTGCCGCGTTCTTCCACGATGCGGGCTGCCAAGGCGGATGCCTCTGGCCGGGTCGGATCGGCGTAGGAGATGCGGGCCATGTGAGCGCTCCAGTAGATGGCCGATGGCCCGCCGGGCTTCGACGGGGGAGCGGCGGGGTGGACGCCCCCTTAAGGAGCGTTCGCGGAAAGGCGATAGCACGATCGGGTCGGACATCGCGAAGCGGGTGTTCCAGGCAGTCGGGACAGGCATCCGGCCACATGGTGTTCCTAATCCCGAATGCGGTAGGGGACCATGCCGCGCACGTCCGTGCTCACGTCAAGCGTTCGGCCAACTGGCGGGAGTGCCCTATGCCGGCACCCTGTTCGCTCGCACACGCGGCACCCCGGCCCGATTGGGGTGATTGAACCGGGATTGCCCAATTCCAGGCCCGTCGCATAAACCGTCCGCGAGGCGTCGCTCAGCTCGCAGCCGAGCACGACGGCTACCGCACGGGGCCGGGCGAGATAAAAGCCCCCGTCACGGCCGACCGTCCGTGCGATGTTCAGATATGCGACGTCATCTGGGGTTTGCGCCTGTTGGACAAGGATCCGGCCCGGGCTGGCGAAAGCTCTGTGTACGTTCCAAAGCGGGCAAGGGCCACCGAACCGGGCAAAGTGGAAGCGAGTTGCGCTGCTGCGCTTGAGCACGTTGCCAGCTATGTCGGTCTTCACGAAGTAGAACGGGATACCTGGCAACTCCCGCCGTTGCATGGTGCTCAGTCGGTGGCAGACCTGTTCGAAGCTGGCGCCGAACCTGGATTGCAGCCGCTCCAGATCGTACTGCACGCTCTCGGCAGCCAGCAGGAACCGGCGATACGGCATCATCCAGGGCCATTCAGTTCTGATTATGCCGTGCCGAGCGCCAGCAGCTGATCGAAGC
>CAXTUQ010000883.1:0-2058 GCA_964247405.1 uncultured Acetobacteraceae bacterium | reverse complement strand
GATCCGGCGCGAGACGGCCCTGCCGGCCGCAGGTCAGTTTGGTCCGGCAGCGCCGGGCGGGTCGGCCGGCGGCGGCGCGCCGAGCGGCCCGGCGCCTGGCAGCATCATGCCGGGTCCGGCCGCCGCTGCGCCTGTGTCCCCAGGCGTGCCCTGACCTTTCAGGGCGGCGTAGGCGGCGAGGTTGGCCGCCACGTCGCGGTCCGGCAAGGCACGCCGGGCTGTCGCAGCCGCATTGGCCGCATCGCCTTGCAGCCCGTAGGCAAGGGCCAGGTTGCCGTCCACCGTCGCCCGGTCCGCAGCGTCGGGTGTCGATTGCAATGCACGCAGCAGGGCCACGGCCTCCTCCGCGTGCCCGGTGATGGCCAGCGAGAGGGCGAGGTTGTTCTTCGCCGGGATGCTGTCCGGCGTGAGCGAAAGCGCGGCGCGGTAGCTGTCCTGCGCCGCCCCGTGCTGTCCGGTGGCATCAAGCGCCACACCTTGGCCGATCAGCAGCGACGCGGAGTGCGGGTCGGCGTGCAACCCGTCCGCAAAGGCAGCGAGCGCGTCCTGGGGGCGATGCGCCACCACCAGCAGCCGGCCCAGCGTGGCGGCGATCAGGACGTCGTCCGGTCGGCGGAGGTGCACGCTGCGGAGGCGGTCGATCGCCTCGTCGGTGCGTTCCTGTGCTCCCAGCGACCGGGCGACGCCGATGACGGCTGTATCCGAACCCGGCTGCAAATCCGCCGCCCGCTGGTAGAACACGGCGGCGCTCGCCGGGTCGCCGGCGCGCTCGGCAGCCGCCGCGATCCGCAGGATGGCGGCGGGGTCGCTGGCAATCTGGAGCTGCCGCTTGGCGTCCACCGCCCCGGGATCGCTGGCACAGGCCGCCAGCGTCACGAGCATGGCCGCAAGGTGCAGGGCTGACCGCTTCATGTCGTCTGGGCCGGACGTGACATGATGACGCTGCACAGATGCGGCCTTGGGGCTTGATCGACGCGGCCGATTTGCTGGAGCCGCAAATGGATTTCCCTCTGCTCGTGGCTGGCGACGTCCGCATGCGCCAACGCTTGCCGCAGCCGCGCAGCCGCCGAGGCCAGTGCTTCGAAAGACGGTTTGTGCATCGCTTAAACCCCCATCCGATCCTGCCGTTCAGGCAGTGCCGGATATCCGTTTCAAATTTGGCTCAGCCGCAAAAGCCACGCATTCTGCCGACTTGGCTCGCCATGAGCGAGAGTGATCCGCGGGTCATGAGACTTTTGAGATCGGGTCTGGCGTATCGTTTGGACCTGAATTCAAGCTTCGGCAGACGCTGGAAAACCAATCCTACGAGATGGCCAATCTATGCCCATGCACGAACCCGCTCCGCGGGAGGGTGCTTGGGGCGAGGTCGGTCGCGGCGATAGGAGCTGGTGAGGACTTGAGCGGGCCCGGGTCGGGCTTCGAGCATGAAGGGTCCCCCTTCACG
This sequence comes from uncultured Acetobacteraceae bacterium, assembly GCA_964247405.1. Classification (GTDB taxonomy): domain Bacteria; phylum Pseudomonadota; class Alphaproteobacteria; order Acetobacterales; family Acetobacteraceae; genus CAHJXG01. The sequence goes on along the minus strand of CAXTUQ010000883.1, from coordinate 614 downwards.
CTCGAGAGGAAGCTCCATGCCCACCCAGACCGTCCAGCCAAGCGTCAGCCCGCTGCGCCAGCGCATGCTCGAAGACATGGCCATGCGTGGCCTCAGAGATGAAACGCAGCGCGACTATGTCCGCTTCGTTCGTAGCTTCGCTGCCTTTCTCCGGCGTTCGCCCGACACTGCAACCGCCGAAGATGTCCGCCGCTTCCAGGTCCACCAGGCCGAGAGCGGCATGCAGCCGCCCACCATCAACAGCTCGGTTTCAGCGCTGCGCTTCTTCTTCACCGTGACGCTCGAACGGCCCGACCTGCCCCAGCGCCTGGTTCTCGTTCGCCACCCCCGCAAGCTGCCGAACGTCCTGAGCGTCGAGGAGGTCGGCCGGCTGCTCGAGGCAGCACCAGGGCCGAAATACAAGGCCGCACTCGGCACTGCGTATGGTGCCGGGTTGCGGGTGTCGGAGGTCACGGCACTCAAGGTGTGCGACATCGACAGCACCCGCATGCTGCTGCGCGTCGAGCAGGGCAAGGGCCGCAAGGACCGCAACGCGATGCTGTCGCCGCAACTGCTCGACCGGCACCGTCAACTTGGCTGCCGGCCGGCTTGCGAGATGCGGCTGCGCCGGGTAG
>CAXTUQ010000882.1:0-2061 GCA_964247405.1 uncultured Acetobacteraceae bacterium | reverse complement strand
GTGCGGGCCGGGCAGGGCGGGGGCACCGCTCATCGCCAGGATCGGCCCATGGCTGTCGCGCAGAATGCCGTCGCCGCACCAGACATCGGCCGGCTGGTGGCCGGAAACCGTGACGACTTTGTGGCCGCGCAGAGTCTGCGCCACGCCGGCGCTCCCGTCATCGTCGATGCCGACCACTGCGAGGTCGCCCGCGCCCTGCCGGTCGAACACATGGCGCTTCGCCGCGACGTAGCCGGCCATGCCGCCATGCCGGTCCAGGTGGTCCGGGCTGAGGTTCAGCAATGCCGCCGCGTCGAAGCGCAGCGTAAGAAGGCGCTCCAGCATATATGACGACATCTCTAGGACATAGACGCCGGCGTCAGGGAGGGCCGGGAGCGCCAGCGCCGGGGTACCCAGGTTGCCTCCAGCCGCCGATTCGATGCCAGCGCCGGACAGGATGTGCGCGAGCAGCGCCGTCGTGGTGCTCTTGCCGTTGGTGCCGGTGATGCCGACGAAGCGCGCCTGGGACCCAGACGCGCGCACCGCCCGGAACAGCAGCTCGGCATCCGACAGGATCGGGATGCCGGCCCGGCGCGCGGCCAGGGCCGCCGGGTGCGGCGCGGGGAGGGCGTGCGGGATGCCGGGGCTGAGCACCAGCGCCTCGAACCCGGCCAGGCCGAGCGCCGGGTCGTGCAGCGTCAGGCCGGCCTTGGCGCGCGTTTCGGGCCGGTCGTCCCATGCGGCGACCTCCGCGCCCATGGCGAGCAGGGCGCGCGCCGTCGGCAACCCGTTGCGGCCCAGGCCGACCACGGCGAAGCGGCGCCCGGCGAACAGGGCGGGCGGGAAGGCGCTCATCGGATCTTCAAGGTGGCCAGGCCCACCAGCGCCAGGATCATCGAGACGATCCAGAAGCGGATGACGATCGTCGGCTCCGACCAGCCCTTCTTCTCGTAATGGTGATGCAGCGGCGCCATCAGGAACACCCGGCGCCCGGTGCGCTTGAACCAGAACACCTGGACGATGACGCTGACGGTCTCGACAACGAACAGGCCGCCGACGATGGCCAGCACGATCTCGTGCTTGGTCGCCACCGCCACCGCGCCCAGCGCGCCGCCGAGCGCCAGGCTGCCGGTGTCGCCCATGAACACCGCGGCCGGCGGGGCGTTGAACCACAGGAAGCCGAGGCCGGAACCGACCAGCGCTGCCAGGAACACGCCCAGCTCGCCCACGCCCGGCACCGGATGAAGCTGCAGGTAGTCCGCGAACACCCGGTTGCCGACCAGGTAGGAGATCAAGGCGAACACCGCGGCCGCTATGATGGTCGGCACGATGGCCAGCCCATCCAGCCCGTCCGTCAAGTTGACCGCGTTGGAGCTGCCGACCATGACCACCATGCCGACCAGCGGGAACAGCAGGCCGAGCGGGATCAGCACCTCCTTGAACACCGGCACGGTCAGCGAGGTGCCGAGCGGCTCCCGGGTCAGCGCCGCGACCCAAACGGCGCAGCCGAGGCCAAGCAGCAGTTGCGCCACCAGCTTTCCACGTGGCGACACGCCCTTGGTGTTGCGCCGGGTCAGCTTCAGGAAATCGTCCCAGAAGCCGATCACGCCGTAACCGAGCGTCAGCAGCAGCACGGCCCAAACATAGCCGTTGCGCAGGTCGGCCCAGAGCAGGGTCGAGATGGTGAGCGAGGCGAGGATCAGCACGCCGCCCATAGTCGGCGTGCCCTTCTTCTCGATCAGGTGCCGGGCCGGGCCGTCCGTGCGGATCGGCTGGCCGCCGTTCTGCACGGAGGTCAGCCAGCGGATCACCATCGGTCCCAGCATGAAGCTGATGAACAGCGCCGTGAGGCACGCAGCCCCCGCGCGGACGGTGATATAGCGGAACAGGTTCGCCAGGATGAACTGCTCGGGGGACAGGCGGGACAGATAGACCAACATCAGCCCGGCGCTCCCGCCTGTTCCAGCGCGGAAACGACCAGGCGCATACGGCTGCCGAGGCTGCCTTTGACCAGCACGGCGTCGCCGGGGCGCACGGCGGCGGCGACCAAGGGCGCCAGCGCCGCGCTGTCCGGCGCATGGG
>CAXTUQ010000881.1:0-2061 GCA_964247405.1 uncultured Acetobacteraceae bacterium | reverse complement strand
CGCCAACGCAGAACGCCGCCTGATCACGGCGTCACCCAAATCCCGGCATAGCTCCACCGGCCGGTGATCCAGGCGCTCGACCTGGTGCGCCGCTATGCCGGCACCAGGCTCCAGGTCTACCCCGCGAACGAGGACGTGCCGATGGATGGCGTCGTACGCCCGCTTTGGCGCGACGCCGTGGTGGACCGCGATCCCCAGGGGCGCCCGCGCGTGAACCGCATCACCTACAAGATTTGTGCCCTTGAGGCCCTGCGGCGAGCAGTTCCGGTGCAAGGAGGTCTGGGTTGCAGGCGCCGACCGCTACCGCAACCCGGACGAGGACCTGCCGGCGGACTTCGACGCGCACCGCGACGAGCACTATGCCGCCCTCGGCCTACCCCGCAGCGCCGACGCCTTCATCGCCAGCCTGCAGGAGGATATCCGGACGGCGCTGTCCCGGCTCGACCGCGACCTACCGCGCAACCCCAATGTCCGTGTCAGCCGCAAGGCCGGCGGCTGGATCCATCTCACGCCGTTGCAGCCCAAGCCGCTGCCGGCGAACATCGATGCGCTCAAGGCAGAGGTCGCCGAGGCGTGGCCGACGACGAGCCTGCTCGACATGCTCAAAGAAACGGACCTGCGGGTCGGGTTCACCGACCACCTCCGCAGCTCCACGGCCTACGAGGCGCTCGACCGCGCCGTCCTGCGGCCCCGCCTGCTGCTGTGCCTGAATGGCTTCGGCACCAACGCCGGCCTCAAGCGCATGACGTCCTCCCAACTGGGCGCCAGCTACAAGGACCTGCTCTATGTCCGCCGGCGCTACATCAGCCCGGACCAACTGCGCGAGGCCATCGCAGCAGTGACGAACGCCACGCTGCGCGCCCGCGACCCCCTGGTCTGGGGCGAGGGTACCAACGCCTGCGCGTCCGACAGCAAGCAGTTCGGCGCCTGGGACCAGAACCTCACGACCCAATGGCACGTCCGCTATGGCGGGCGCGGTGTGATGATCTGCTGGCACGTCGAACGTAAGTCGCTGTGCATCCACTCGCAGCTGAAGTCGCCCTCCTCGTCCGAAATGGCCAGCATGATCGAGGGCGTCATGCGTCACTGCACCGAGCTGGAGGTGGACCGCCAGTACGTAGACTCTCACGGGCAGTCGATCGTGGCGTTCGCGTTCACGAAGCTGCTCGGCTTTCAGCTCCTTCCACGACTGAAAGCGATCCATGCCCAGCGCCTTTACCGGCCCGAGATGGGGCAGCCCGACGCCTGTCCCAATTTGCAGCCCGTTCTGTCGCGGCTGATCGACTGGGAGCTGATCCGCCGCCAGTATGACGAGATGATCAAGTATGCGACCGCGCTCAGGCTGGGCACGGCGGAAGCCGAGGCGATCCTGCGCCGCTTCACGCGCGAGAACACGCAGCATCCAACCTACAAGGCGCTGTCAGAGCTTGGAAAGGCCGTGAAAACCGCTTCCCTGGCCCGCTACCTCGCCAACCAGGCGCTCCGGCGCGAGATCAACGACGGGCTGAACGTCGTCGAGCAATGGAACAGTGCCAATGATTTCATCTTCTTCGCCCGCCGCGGCGAGGTGTCGAGCAACCGGCGTGAGGACCAGGAGCTGAGCATGCTCAGCCTGCACCTGCTGCAGAACTGCATGGTCTACGTAAACACGCTTATGGTTCAGCAGGTGCTCGCCAGGCCCGAGTGGAAAGGACGGCTCACCGCGCGAGATTTTCATGCGCTCACGCCTCTGTTCTGGGGGCATGTGAACCCATACGGCCGCTTCGAACTGGACATGGCCACCCGTATCGCCGCCCTCGCATGACCAAAGTGGCGGTTGGTGACACGACTGTTGGGTCAGGGCCGACTCGCGAAGCCGCCACTCGCATCCTCCGGTCCCGCCAAATCGAGATCGAACAAAGCCGACACGTCCTCGGCCTCAAGCGTCCTCGCCCCGGCGGAGCGCGACGCCGGCGCCGCGGCGTCCAGACCGGCCAGGAGGTCGCCCGCGTCCACCCCGCGCAGCCGGAACAGCAGCTCGGGACGCTCATCAAGCCGCGCCCCCACGCCATACAGCGCGGC
>CAXTUQ010000880.1:0-2066 GCA_964247405.1 uncultured Acetobacteraceae bacterium | reverse complement strand
GCCGGCGGGCACATCGCGGTCGAGCTGGCGCTGTCCGAGTGGCAGGCGACCTCGCCCATCCGGGGGGTGGCAGCCCTCAGCGGCGTTTACAACCTCGAACCGCTGCTCGGGACGGCACTGAACGACAAGCTGCGCCTGACCCGGCCTATCGCCCGTGCCATGTCCCCGGTCCACCGCGTGCGCGCCGGCATGCCGCCGGCGCTGTTCGTGGCCGGCGGCGCGGAGACGCCGGCCTTCCAGGCGCAATCAGCCAGCATGCACGACGTTTGGCGTTGCGCCGGGAATGCCAGCGAACACCTTGTTGTCGAAGGAGCCGACCATTTCAGCCTGCTGCACGAGTTCCAGCAGCCGAGCGTCCTGCTTGAGCGCGTGATAGCATTGGCGGGCGCTGGAACGCATGAACAAAGCACGTGAGCAGGACCCCCTGACGCGACGCGAAGCAGATTATTCAGCCAAATCATGATGAACAGCTGCCCAAATTGCACCTTCTCGTCCACCTTGCCCGCAAGACTTGCTTTTCAGCAGGAGGCCCAGACGCACAATGCCACTTGGGTCCATGGCATTGGGCAGAGCTGCCCGGTGGGCAACCCTGAAACGACATCAAAAGATTTTGCGTCGCCATGCGATGAGCGCCGATCCACCCTCTGAGGCACTCGCGTTGGTAAATTCCAACCTGTCGTACGATGGCATGGTTGCGGCCCTTTTCTGGGTCGTTCCAATCCAGTTCGGCAGTGTCGCGCCGAGGATGTGGACCGTCATTCCCTTATCGTCCGCGTCCACTGCATAGGTGCCGAAATAGGCAAGGCTACCTCGAACAACCGCCCTGTTCTCGTCGGGACTGTCATCTTCACGGTTGTTCGATGCGAACTTTGGCAGGTCCGATCGAACAACCGTCATCGAGAAGTTTCCTGAACTGTCGAACATCGCATAGCCGATGGCCGACAAACCGAAGTTCTGGGTTTTCGATCCATCCCTGGCGGTGCTGACGTAGGATTCGAGAAGCCAAGCCCCCGCTACGTCCTGCCGCAAGCTTGGAGGGTTCGGTTGTGGTGCGCTCTGAGAGGATTGGGCTGATGCGGTCCCAATCGGTGCTATGGTGGTCATGACAAGCTTTCGCATTGGCTGAAGCTCCGGTCTGCCAATCGGCATGCTGATGGACAGGACCCATGCCGCTACGATCCACTGTGTCGAACCGGCGGACGTCAGAGTGTGCCGACCCAGTGGCGCAGCGTGTCGGCAACTGAGGCCTTGCACCCTCAGACCGTCCTTTTAACAGAAGGATGCCGAGCCAGAAATTCGACGAGAGTTTCATGTGCTGTGCGGCTGGCTCAGGCGGCTTTGGCATGGGCGCGGACGACGACAGTGTCGGGGACGGCATCGGTTTCGCGGTGGATGGCGAAGTCGAACCCTATCTCGGTGCACGGGCCGTTCAGGCCGTTTTCCCGCATCGTGTCGGAATCGGCGTTCCGCACGACGCCGGGGATCAGATCGTCTCGCGTGGCGAAGGCGAGATCGTCGTGCAGGTAGGCGTCGCCGGCGATGTTGATCTGCGTTGTCAGCTTGCGGTAGCGCGGCGCCGGCACGAAGAAGTGGATGTGCGCCGGGCGGTTGCCGTGGCGGCCGATGGCGGTCAGCAGCTTCTGCGTCGGCCCATCCGAAGGGCAGCCATAGCCGGACGGCAGGATGGTGCGCAGGCGGTAGCGGCCCTCGGCATCCGTCTCGATCCGGCGGCGCAGGTTGAACGGGCTCTGCGATTTGTCGAAGAACGAGTAGCCGCCCTTGGTGTTGGCATGCCACACGTCCACGATGGCGTGCGGCACTGGGTTGCCCTCGGTGTTGCGGACCTGGCCGTGCATGAACAGCACCTCGCCAGCCTCTGGATCCTGGTCCAGCCGCGCCGAACCCTTCTCCATCGGGGCATCGGCGATCCAGAGCGGACCCTCGATGGTGCGGGGCGTGCCGTCTGTCAGCCCGGCCTGGCGCTCCTTTTCGTCAAAGCGCAGGTCAAGGAAAACTGAGGTGGCCCCCTCCTGTTGGACGGTTTGGCGGCCTGGTTAAGCCCGGCC
>CAXTUQ010000879.1:0-2068 GCA_964247405.1 uncultured Acetobacteraceae bacterium | reverse complement strand
CCTCAATCGTCGCCACGCACCGCTCCCGCCGGTTGCTCTCCTGCACGCCCCGGCGCAGCACGGCGTCCAGCCGCTCCAGCACCTCCACCGAGATGTCACGGAACTGGAACAGCACCTCCGCCCGTCCCGGGATGATCGACGCCGCACCCGGCGACAGCGCGATCCGCCCGCAGGTCCACACCGTCCGCTCCGCCGCGTGCTTCGGGAACTCTGCATCCAGCCACGCCAGCAGCCGCACCGCCGCCAGCCCGGCGTCCCGCCGCTCCGCCATCGTGGTGCCGCCCGCGTGGTCCTGCTGGCCCTCGATGGCGATGCGGTATTGCCAGATCGCCACGATCCCCGTCACCACGCCGACCTGCTCGCCCGCCGCTTCCAGCGTGGTGCCCTGCTCGATGTGCATCTCGACGAAGCCCTTGTAGCGCCCGGCCTCCATCGCCATCCGCGGCCGGCCCGCCAACCCGGCCTCCTGCAACGCGTCCCGCAGCGGCTTGCCGTGGTAGCGGTTGACCTGGGCGTCGATCTCCGCTTCCTCCAGCAGCCCGGTGAACGAGCGGGACCCTAGGAAGGAGCCGTAATGCCCCTCCTCGTCGGCGAACGCGATCACATCGATCGGCAGCCCGGCGCGGGCCAGCGCCAGGGCGGACACCACGCCCAGCGCGCCGTCCAGCCACCCGGCCTCGTTCTGGCTCTCGATGTGGCTGCCGGCCAGGAGCTTGGGGCCGGGTCCGGGGTGGCGGCCCAGCACGTTGCCGATGCCGTCCATCTCGGGCGAAAGGCCCGCCTCGGCCATATGCGCCATCAGCCATTCCCGCGACTGCATGTCCTCGGGCGTATAGGTCGGGCGGTGCACCCCGGTGCGGAAGGCGCCGATGCGGCGCAGCGCATGGAGGTCGGCGAGGAAGCGTTCGGTATCGGGGGCGTTTTGCATCCCGGCAGAGTGGCCGGACAGGCTCAGGCCAGCAAGCCCCCAAGGTCTTGCCCCAGCTCAGGGCGCGTCCATCCCCAGCACCTCGCCCGTCGCGGCCACCGCGACGGTCCCGTCCGGGCGCACGGCCTCGCCTTCCAGCGAGATCACGTGGCCGCCGAGCGAGCGCTTCTCCTTCACCGCCGTGATCCGCCAGCGCATCGTGACCACCTCCCCGACCCGCACGGCGGAGCGCAGCCGGAAGTTGAAGCCCAGGCCGACGCCGGGTCCCCGCGCCGCGAGGAAGTCCGCGACCATCGCCATCATCAGGGACGTCACCTGCGGCCCCGAGGCGATGATCCCCCCGAACCGCGACCCGGCGGCATAGGCGGCGTCATGGTGCAGCCGGTTGGTGTCGCCGCACAGCCGGGCGAACTCGGCAATGCCGGCCGCGTCGAACGGCACCTCCTTGGAAAAGGATTCGCCAACCAGCGCCTGATATTGTTCCGTGGCCATGCCGCGCGCTATCCATTGGTTCGGCTGCAACATCGCCAAAGGTGCCCCTATGACGCAAGAGTTGATCCTGGTCCACGAGGCCGACGGCGTGCTGGAGCTGCGCTTCAACCGGCCGGAGAAGAAGAACGCCATCACCGGGGCGATGTACGACGCGCTGACCGCGGCGCTGGCGGACGCCGCCGCGCGCCCGGCGGTCCGCGCCGTGCTGATCACCGGGGAGGGCGACATCTTCACCGCGGGCAACGACATCAAGGACTTCCTCGCGATGTCCGGCGGCCTCATGGGAACCTCGGCCGGGCAGTTCATCCGCGCGGCCGCCACCTTCGGCAAGCCGCTGGTCGCCGCGGTCAACGGCCCGGCCATCGGCATTGGCACCACGCTGCTGCTGCACTGCGACCTGGTTTACGCCAGCCCGGCGGCCAGCCTGTCCGTGCCCTTCGTCGATCTCGGCCTGGTGCCGGAGGCCGGCAGCAGCCTGCTGATGCCGGCGCGCGTCGGCACCGCCCGGGCGTCCGCGCTGCTGCTGCTGGGGGAGCCGATGGATGCGGAGGCCGCGCACGCCGCCGGGCTGGTGACGGCGCTGGTTCCCGCCGCCGACCTGCATGAGCACGCGCGGGCCAAGGCGCGCAAGCTCGCGGCGAAGCCGCC
>CAXTUQ010000878.1:0-2070 GCA_964247405.1 uncultured Acetobacteraceae bacterium | reverse complement strand
CTGCGGCGGCGCGCGACATGTTGCGCCGGGCCGGGCGGCTGTGGCGGACGCAACTGGTCATCCTGGCCGGGTTCGGCACGATGCTGCTGATGGTCAACCTGGTCCTGCCCGGGGAAGCGGCGGCCTACGGTTGGGGCTTCCTGATGCGCGACCCGCTCCGGGCGTCGCTGGCCGCTGCGGCGCTGGCGTACCAGCCGGCGTTCCTCGATGCGCTGTCGGTGTTCGTCTGGTCCATGCTCGCGCTGCCGCTGTTCGCGTGGGCGGCGGCGCGCGTGGGGGGCTGGGCCTTGCTGCCGCCGGCGCTGCTGTGGGCGGCGGCCCAAGGAACATGGCACGCGGGATGGCTGTCCGGCCCTGACTTGTCCGGCGACACGCCGCCCGCCTTCGACCCCTTCGCGTGGCAGGCGCTGTTCATGCTCGGGGCCTGGCTTGGCCGGCGCAAGCTGCTGCTGGGGGAAGCCGTTCCGGCACGGCCCTGGATGCTGCCGGCGGCGGCCCTGGTCGTGGCTGCGGGGCTGGCGGTCCGGTTGTCGCAGCACGGGTTCCTGGCGCTGGACCTGCCGCAGCCGGGCCTTGCGTTCGCCGACAAGGTGGTGCTCGCCCCGGCGCGGCTGGTTCACGCCCTGTCCCTGGCCTACCTGGTAGCGCGGCTGACGCCTGCCGACCGGCCTTGGATGCACGCGGCACCCTTGCGGTGGCTGGAAGCGGTGGGGCGGCAGTCCCTGCAGGTGTTCTGCGCTGGGCTGTTCCTGTCCTACGGGGCCGCACTGGCGCTGCGCCTGCTGCCGGGCTGGGCGCCCTGGCTGGACCCGGTGCTGATCGCGGGCGGCGCCGCGCTCCTGGTGGCGTATGCGCGTATGCTGGACCGTGCGTGACCATGATGAAGGCGTTCCAGCCCTTGGAAGGAATCACGATGGCCACCAGCGACCGATACGGCTTCCTGCACGGAGCCAGTGGCCCGGCGCTCGAATGCTTCGCCGAGGCGACCCATGCCGTCGTCAGCTACCGCCCCCATGCGCTCCCTGCGCTGGACCGGGCGCTGGCGGCGCAGCCCGGCCTCGGCGCGGCGCACGCGTTGCGCGGGCTGCTCCATGTCCTGCCCGCCCGGCCCGAGCTGTTGCGGGACGCGGCGGTGGCACAGGCCACGGCCCATGCCGCGGGCGCTTCCACCGCCGACGAGGCGGCGCTGCTGCAGGCGCTTGACCTGGCGATGGCCGGGCGGCAGCAGGCCGCGGCGGACGTGCTGGACATGCGGCTGACGCGGAACCCGGCGCACCTGCTGCTGGTCAAGCTCGCCAACATGCTGCGCTTCCTGTCGGGCGACCTTGCCGGCCTGGTGGGCGGTGTGGCGCGGGTGCTGCCGGCCTGGGACGCCGGCATGCCGGGCTTCGGCTACGTCCTGGGCTGCCAAGCCTTCGCATTGGAGGAGTCCGGCGACTATGCCGGCGCCGAGTGGCTTGGCCGGGAGGCGCTGGACCGGGCGCCCGACGACGCCTGGGCCGTCCACGCCGTGGCGCACGCGCACGAGATGACGGGCCGCGCCGACGCCGGTGCCGCCTGGCTGGAGGCAGTCCGCCCGGCTTGGACCGGCTGCGCCGGCTTCGGCTTCCACGTCGCCTGGCACTTGGCGCTGTTCCACCTTGAGCGCGGCGACCATGCCCGGGTGCTGGCCCTGTACGACGAGGAGGTCCGCCCGGCGCCCACGGAGGACGTGCGCGACGTGGCCAACGCCGTGTCCCTGCTGTGGCGGCTGCGGCAGGAGGGCGTCGCGGTGGGCCGCCGCTGGGACGAGCTGGCCGCCATCGCCCGGCGGCGCCGGGGCGAAACGGAATTGCTGTTCGGCACGATGCACAACCTGCTCGCCCTGCTGGCGACCGGCGACCTTCCGGCCGCGGAGGCGCTGGTGGACGCGGTTGCGGACGAGGCTGCGGGGGACCGGGACCAGTCCGCGGTGGCGCGGCGGGCCGGGCTGCCCTTGGCGCGGGCGTTGCTCGCGCTCGCACGGCGACACGCGCTGCCGCCGGGGCTGGACCGGCTGGCGCGGCGGTTGCAGCCCCTCGGGGGCAGCCA
>CAXTUQ010000877.1:0-2079 GCA_964247405.1 uncultured Acetobacteraceae bacterium | reverse complement strand
CAGGACCTCGGACCGTTCCAGGCGCATCCAACTGCCGGGCACGGCGGCCTCCGGCGCGTCGGCCTCGGCGACGAAGCGCATGTTCACGACGTCCACCCGGTCGCCGCGCCCCTCGTTGAAGCCGATGGCGCCGCGCACCAGGGTGGCGATCCGCGCCAGCTCGTCCGGCGTGCGCTCGGCATAAGTCAGCGTGCCGTCGGGACCGCGCACTGCCGTGCCGTCCACCATCACCGCCAGGCTGATCCGCCGCAATTGCGGCTGCTCGCGCACCAGAGTGCGGACGGTCTTGCTGATCTCGTAGTTGGTTGTTTCTTCCTGCTTCTGCTCCTGCGATCCCGCCGGGTTGGCGCCGGCGTCGGCATTCGGCAGGTTGTTCTGCACCGACACGTTCGCCGCGGCCTCCGTCGTGCGGCTGTTGCCGGTCGTGCTCTGCTGGCTGCGCACCACCTGGCCGTCCGGGTCGTAGCGCTCCTGGGTTTCCCGCACCTGGTCGAAGTCCAGGTCGATGGCCGCCTCCGCCCGGACGCGGCCGGGACCCAGCGTACGCTCCAGCATCTCCTCGACGGCGTGGGACAGGCGCTGCTCGGTCGCGCGCTTCATTTCCTCGGAGGACTGCGCGGCGCTCACGGCGTCGGTCGGCTGCCCGGCGCGGGCCAGCAGGTTGCCCCGGCTGTCCACGACGGCAATGTTTTGCGGACGCAGGCCCGGCACGGCGGCGGCGACCACGTTCAGCACGGCCTGCGTGCCCTCCCGGTCCAGCCGCGCGGCGCCGGCCATGGTCAGCACCACGCTGGCCTGCGCGTCCTGCCGGTCCCGGGCGAACGGCTCGCGCTTCGGCAGCACCAAGTGCACCCGGGCCGCCTTGATGCCTTGCAGCATACGGATGGTGCGGGACAACTCCCCTTCCAGCGCCCGGGTCTGGTTGATGCCCTGCTGGAAGCCGCTGGCCGTCAGGTTGTCGCTACGGTCGAAGATCTCGTAGCCGATGGAGCCGCCGGACGGCAGGCCTTCCTTGGCCAGCAGCATCCGGGCGCGGGCCACCTGGTCCGGGGGCACGAGGACCCGGGTGCCGCCGGCCTCGACCTGGTGCGGGATGCGGGCGCGGTCCAGTTGATCGACGACCTGCCCGGCTTCCCGCAGCTCAAGGTCCGCATACAGCAGCGCCATCGGGCCTTCGCCGCCGCGGACCATGAGGAAGCCCAGCAGGCCGAGCGACACCAGCGCCACCGCCGCCATCGCCCCCAGCTTCTTCGCGCCGAGCGCGCGGAGACTTTGCAGCAGCGCCGTCATCGAACCCGCCCGCCTTGCCTTCGCCGTTGCCAAAGTGCCATGAGCGCAGGATGCGCCAGACATCTTCCGGAAAGGTTAATAACCCGGCAGAAATTGCCGGGCTAGGCGAAAGACAATTTATGGCGCAAGCGACTGCACCGCCGACATGTCCACCTTCAAGGCGCCCAGCGCGACCTGCAGCGCGTTGCCGGACTTCTGCACGCCGGTTGCCGTGCCGCTGACGGTGAACGGCAAGTCCTGGGCCGTGTCGCCCGTCTGCCCGCTGACGACCGTGCGGTATGCGCCGTCCGCCACGGTGTTCCCCTGGTTGTCCTTCCCGTCCCAGGACCAGGTGTTCTGGCCCGGCTGGCTGCTGACCACCGCGTCCCGCAGCTTTGCGCCCGCGTCCGAGTAGATGCCGATGCTGACCGGCTCGGCGGAGGTGGTGTTGAACTGCACGGCGCCCTTGCCGTCCTGCAAGGCGATGTGGTCGGAAGTCACGGTCACGGGCTTGCCGACCAGGGAGGAGGCTTGCAGCACCTCGCCGCCCTGGGTGAGCTGGATGAGCTGCGTCAGGCTCGTGTTGGTGGCGATCTGCTGCTCGACGCTGGAATATTGGACCAGTTGGCTGGTGAACTGGTTGGTGTCCATCGGGCTGGTGGGGTCCTGGTTCTGCAGCTGCGTCATCAGCAGCTTCAGGAAGTCGTTGTAGTTGTTCGTCAGCGACGTTTGGGCGCTGCCCGTGGCGGAGGTGGCCGCGGCGGAGCTGGCCGACCCGGCCGCGGCGGTCGGGGCCGTGAGGGTGGAAGG
>CAXTUQ010000876.1:0-2080 GCA_964247405.1 uncultured Acetobacteraceae bacterium | reverse complement strand
GGTGGCGGCTATTTCGTGCACGGCGGACATGTCGGGTTCCTCCCTCCTTGACTTATGCGGCTTGCGCGGCTGTCCCGGCGCCGTAGGCCATGATGTTCTCCTGGGTGATCGGCGCGCCGCCGGGTCCGCCGACCTCGCCGGCGATGAAGCCCTCGCGCATCACCAGCACGCGGTCACAGACGCCGATGATCTCCGGCAGCTCGCTCGAGATGACGATGACGCCGATGCCGCGCTGCGCCAGCTCGTCGATGATGCGGTAGATTTCCGACTTCGCGCCGATATCGACGCCGCGGGTCGGCTCGTCGAGGATCAGCACCTTCGGCCCGGTTTCCAGCCAGCGGGACAGCAGCACCTTCTGCTGGTTGCCGCCCGACAGGCTGCCCACCGTGACCGCCGGGCTGGCGGCGCGGACGCGCAGCGCCTTGAACGCCTTCGCCGCCCGCCGCCGCCCGGCCGGCAGGTCGAGGACGCCGCCGCGCTTGGCATCCCGCCCGATCACGCCGAGGTTGATGTTGGTGCCGCACGGGAGGTCAAGGAACAGCCCCAGCCCCTTGCGGTCCTCGGTGAGGTAGGCGATGCCGGCGTCCAGCGCGTCCTCCGGCCCATGCACCGTCAGCACGCTGCCGTTCAACGCCACCTTGCCCCCGGTCTTGGGGTCGGCGCCGTAGATCAGCCGGGCCAGCTCCGTCCGCCCGGAGCCGACCAGCCCGGCGATGCCGAGCACCTCGCCCTGGTGCAGCCGCAGGCTGCACGGCTTCACGCGCCGTCCGCCGTCGGTGATGCCCTCCACCTCCAGGATGACCGGGCCGCGGCTGCTGTGCGGGTCGTGGGTCTTGGTGTAGAAGCTCGCCAGGTCGCGCCCGACCATCATCTTGACCAGCGCTTCCGCGCTCAGCTCGTCCCGAGTCAGCGTGCCGACGTAGCCTCCGTCCCGCAGCACGGACACCCGGTCGGCGAGTTCATACACCTCCGCCATGCGGTGGCTGATGTAGATCAGCGCGATGCCGTCGGCGCGGAGCTGGCGCACCAGCCCGAACAGCCGGTCGGTTTCCCGGGACGACAGCGCCGTGGTCGGCTCGTCCAGCACCAGGATCTTCGATTGCGCGTGCAGGGCGCGTGCGATCTCGACCAACTGCTGCTCGGCGATGGACAGGCCGCCCACCGGCGTGTCGGGGCCGAACGGCGCGCCGAGCCGCTCCAGCACCGGGCGGCAGCCCTCGCGCATCGCCTTGCGGTCGATCCGGCCGCCGCGCGCCGGTTCGGTGCCGAGATAGATGTTCTCGGCCACCGTGAGGTTGGGCGCCAGCGCCAGCTCCTGGTAGATGATGGCGATGCCCTGGCGCTTGGCGGCGATGGGGTCGGTGATGGCGACCGGCTTGCCGTCGATCAGCAGCTCGCCGCCGGGGTCGGCCTGGTAGGCGCCCGAGAGGATCTTCATCAGCGTGGACTTGCCTGCGCCGTTCTCTCCCATCAGCGCCAGCACCTCGCCGCTCCACGCCTTGAGCTGGACGCCGTTCAGCGCCTTCACGCCGGGGAACGTCTTGGAGATGCCGCGCATCTCCAGCCGCGGGGTGCCCTCGTCCGTCATCCTGTCCTCCCGTCCGGTCTCGCTGCCGATGCCCCCGTTTCTGATCCGGGCTGGAGACGGAGTGAAGCGCCTGGCGGGTTCCGCCGCAAGGCGTGATCCGGGGCTTTGCTCAATTCGAACGTGATCGCAGGGCGTCCCGGACCGCGCGCAGCCAGACGGCGACGGCCTGGGCGCCCGGATCGGCATGGCCCAGCGCGCGGTCGCCGAGGTAGGACGACCGCCCCAGCCGCGGCGGCATGGCGGCGGTCCGCTCCGCGCCGGCCTCGGCCGCCGTCACGGCCGCATCGAGGTCCGAGGCCGCGAGCGCCGTCGCCGCCGGGTCCAGCGCGTCGAGCATGGTGCGGTCGCCCGGCGCGGCGCCGCCCAGCGCCTGGATGCCGTCGCACCCGGCGCGCAGGGCCGCGCCCCATGCGCCCGGCTGCGTCCGCATTGCCTCCGCCGCGCGGAGCAACGCCACGGCGTAGAACGGCCCGGACGACCCGCCGCGCGCCC
>CAXTUQ010000875.1:0-2083 GCA_964247405.1 uncultured Acetobacteraceae bacterium | reverse complement strand
GGCCCGATCAGCCTGCTGGTCATCGGCGGCAGCCAGGGCGCCCGCGTGTTCAGCGACGCGCTGCCCGGGGCCATCGCCCTGCTGCCCGAGAGCCTGCGCGCCCGGCTCCGCATCGCGCAGCAGTGCCGGCCCGAGGACCTGCCGCGCGTGCGCGACGCCTACGCCGCGCTGGGCATGGAGGCCGAGCTATCCGCCTTCTTCCCCAACATGGCGGCGCGGCTGGCGGCGGCGCATTTCGTCGTGGCGCGCGCCGGCGCCAGCACGGTGGCCGAGCTGGGCGTCATCGGCCGCCCGGCGCTGCTGGTGCCGCTGCCGGCCTCCATCGACGGGCATCAGCGCGCCAATGCCCGGGCCAGCGGCGCCGACGTTTTGGAGCAAGCGGAGTTCGAGGCGGCGCCGCAGAAGCTGGCCGACGCGCTCGCCGCCCGGATGTCGTCGTCCGCGCGTCTCGTTGAGCAAGCGCGCACGGTCGCCCGCGCCGGCATCCCCGACGCCGCCGCCCGCCTTGCCGACCTGGTCGAGCAGATGGCGCAGGTCCCCCATGAAGGAGCACGGGCATGAGGGCACTGCCGCTCGGCATCGGCACCATCCACTTCGTCGGCATCGGCGGCATCGGCATGTCGGGCATCGCCGAGGTGCTGCATACGCTGGGCTACGCCGTGCAGGGCAGCGACCTCAGCGACAACGCCAACGTGCGCCGCCTGCGCGACGCCGGCATCCCCGTGGCGGTCGGGCACGACGCGGCCAACGTTTCCAACGCGCAGGTCGTCGTGGTCAGCACGGCCGTGAAGCGCGACAACCCGGAGGTCGCCGCCGCCCGCGCCCGCCTGGTGCCCGTGGTGCGCCGGGCGGAGATGCTGGCGGAACTCATGCGGCTCCGGTGGTCCATCGCCGTGGGCGGAACGCATGGTAAAACGACCACTACCAGCCTCGTCGCCTGCCTGCTGGAAGCGGCGCGCATGGACCCGACCGTGATCAACGGCGGCATCATCAACGCCTACAACTCCAACACCCGGCTCGGCGAGGGCGAGTGGATGGTGGTGGAGGCCGACGAGAGCGACGGCAGCTTCCTGCGCCTGCCCGCCGTGATCGCCGTCGTCACCAACATGGACCCCGAGCACCTGGACCATTGGGGCACGGCGGAAGCCATGGTGGCGGGCTATGACCAGTTCGTCGCCAACGTGCCGTTCTACGGCTTCGCCGTGCTGTGCATCGACCATCCCGGCGTGCAGCAGATGATCCCGCGCCTGTCGGACCGCCGGGTGATCACCTACGGCTTCTCGCCCCAGGCGGACGTGCGGGCGGAGCGGGTGCTGACGGACAAGCTGGGCGCGACGTTCGAGGTCATCTCCGCCGGACGCGGGCGCGGCCATGCCCGGCGCATGGGGCCGTTCCGGCTGCCGATGCTCGGCCAGCACAACGTGCAGAACGCGCTGGCCGCCGTCGCCATCGGCATCGAGATGGGCGTGGACGAGGCGACGATCCGCAGCGCCTTCGCCGGGTTCCGCGGCGTGAAGCGGCGCTTCACCAAGACCGGCGAATCCGGCGGCATCACCGTGATCGACGACTACGGCCACCATCCGGTCGAGATCGCCGCTGTGCTGAAAGCCGCGCGCCAGGCTGGCGCCCGCGACGTGCTCGCCATTGTGCAGCCGCACCGCTACTCGCGGCTGCAATCGCTGTTCCCCGAGTTCTGCACCTGCATGAACGACGCCGGCACCGTGATCGTCGCCGACGTGTATGCGGCGGGGGAAGCGCCGATCCCCGGCATTTCCCGCGACTCGCTGGTGGACGGGCTGCGCGCCCGCGGCCACCGCAGCGTGGTGCCGCTGCCGGGGCCGGAGCACCTGGGGGAGATGGTGCACGCCATCGCCAAGCCCGGCGACTTCGTGATCTGCCTGGGTGCTGGGACCGTAACCCAATGGGCGGCGGCTCTGCCCGGCGAACTCGCGGCGCTGCAGGCCGCCAGCACGCGGCGGGCCGGATGATCCCCGCCGTGCAATCCCCGGCGCTGGCCGACCGCCTGCCGCCGATCCACGGACGGGTGCAGGCCCATGCGCCGCTGGCGCCGTTCACCTGGTTC
>CAXTUQ010000874.1:0-2091 GCA_964247405.1 uncultured Acetobacteraceae bacterium | reverse complement strand
CGCCCGGCCCCGGCGCGCCACCGCGAGCGCCGCGGCGCCCAGCAGGCAAAACGTCAGGAGGTTGACCTGGCGGCCGGCCCGGAACGCGTCCGCCGGCTTTGCACGGAACATCCGCGCCAGTGCGAGTTCGATCGCAGCCGGCGCGTAAACCACGGGAAAATAGGTCGCGACCGTGCCGAGGTCGAAGAACTGTCCTTGCGTGTTCCACCGCACGGCATCGGCCCTGGCCCGCTCCGCCCGGGTCTGCGCGTGCCCGGCAGGGGTCACGGCGGCCACCTCCAGCAACGTCGGGGGTGCCGTGACCCCGCCGCGGCCGCCTTCGCGGTGGCCGAGAAGCTGGCCGCGGGACAGCGCGTCGATGCGGAGGGCGTGCGCCTGCTCGTCCGCCGCCTGCCCCAAAGGCAGCACGCCGGCGAGCAGCCAGCCGGTCAGCAGGGCGAGCGCGAAGAAGCCGGCGGGAAGGACGAATCGGCGGAGCCTGTCGGGGAACATGGCCGGTTCTCCGCGCGGGCCGGCCCCGGTGCAAGCATAGGGCGCAAACGCGGTGCCGGGCATGAAGAAGTGACTGGCGGCGGCGCGGTGCGCGCTGTTCCAATAAACCGGCGTCATCAGGAAGGCGCTTCTCATTGCCGATACATCGCGCGGATCTGATGCTGGTGGACCGCGGCCTCGCCGAGAGCCGCACCCGGGCGCAGGCGCTGATCCTGGCCGGGGTGGTGTGGAACGGAGAGCGCCGGGTAGGCAAGGCGGGCGACGGCCTGCCGGAGGACGCGGCGCTGGAGGTGCGGGGGCAGGACCATCCCTGGGTGTCGCGCGGCGGGCTGAAGCTCGACCACGCGGTCCGGCATTTCGGGCTGGAGGCCGCGGGTCGGGTGGCGCTGGACGTGGGGGCAAGCACCGGCGGGTTCACCGACGTGCTGCTGCATCATGGGGCGGCGCGGGTTTACGCGGTCGATGTGGGGCATGGGCAGCTCGCCTGGCGGCTGCGGAACGACGCGCGGGTGGTGGTGCAGGAGCGGACCAACGCCCGCTACCTGACGGCGGCGCAGGTGCCGGAGCCGGTAGAGGCGCTGGTGTGCGACGCGGCGTTCATCGGCCTGCAGACCCTGCTGCCGGCGCCGCTCGCGTTGTGCGCGCCGGGCGCCTGGGCGGTGGCATTGATCAAGCCGCAGTTCGAGGCCGGGCCGGGGCAGGTGGGATCAAAGGGCGTGGTGCGGGACGCCGCCGTGCACCGCCAGGTCTGCGCCCGGGTGCGGGACTGGTGGGCGGGACTGCCGGGCTGGCGGGTGCTGGGGATCGAGGCCAGCCCGATCACGGGTCCGGAGGGCAACCGCGAGTTCCTGATCGCGGCGGAACGGGATTAGTCCGCCAGGACCGCCGGCTGCCGGGAGATTTCGGCGAGCAGCGCCCAAACGCGCGCCGGCTCCATGGGAACGTCGGGGTCGTTCAGGATGCGGTCCAACTCGGCCAGCTTGGACGCTTCTTCACACTCCGTCACGCGGCGACTCCTGCTTCGGTCAAGCCATGTTCACGCACAAACGTGGCAGGCGTGTGGCGGTTCGCCGTTTGTCTCAAAAAGACAGTTTTCACGTGGATGACAGCACCGCGGGCGCCAAGGCGGGCGCCTTGGCGGCGGGGTGGGCCGGGTTGCGGAAGCGCAGCTCGCCGTCCGGCGCGCTGTCAGGTTCGGGCAGGCCGAACAGCTCCAGGCGGGAGACGCAGGTGACGGCGACGACACGGCGCGCTTCCGGCTGGGTCATGAACTTGCGCGTCTCGCCTTCCAGTTCGAGCTTGTCGCGCAGGCTGCGCCATTCCGGGCGGTCGGTGTCCTCGATGAACATGGCGAGGATGCCGGGCCGGGTGCCGCTCAGGCGGGCGGGGGCGATGGCGGACAGGCGGCGTCGGATGGCGGTCGCGACCTCGTCCTCCCGCCCGGCGCGGGCAGCCATGACGAACACCCCGCCGCCGGCCGCCGTCACCGACAAGTGCGCCTCCGGCCCGAACTCCCGGCGCAGCCGGGGCATCAGGCCCAACTCGTCCGCCTGCGCCGCCGCCAGCCGGCGCTCGCCCTCGCCGCGGGACAGCTCGGAG
>CAXTUQ010000873.1:0-2094 GCA_964247405.1 uncultured Acetobacteraceae bacterium | reverse complement strand
ATGGCGTCATGGACAGCCGCTTGGCGGAGGTCAGTAGAACACGATGGGCTGGGCCGGGATCGGGACCGCGTTCCATCCCCCGCCGCAAATGTCGGCGCCCGGGTACCGAAGATCGAACACGACCTTGTTGCCGGCTCCCAGTCCCTGGAGGACCACCGTCGGTCCGGGCTTGAACGTCGTCGGGTCATCGACGTTGGGCAGCGTCGATCCGGCGGCGGTGAAGTCCAAGAGGTAGGTGCCCGGCGCCGCTTCATAGACGCTGCCGCATATGGCGCTGAACAGGGGAGGCTGCGGTGAGTAGGTGAAGACGCCGGTCGCGGTCATCGTGCCTGTGTCGATGTGGTAGCTGCGCGCGGCGCTCTCGCTGCGCGACGGGCCGTATGGCTGCGGCTTGCTGAGGATGGCGCTCTTTTGGAAAGTGCTCCCCAGCCCGTCGTCGAACAGCAGGAGGTTGCCCTTGGAGTCGATCGAGACCGCGTGCTGGCCGACCGGCGCCACCGTTCCCGGCGCAACCTGGAGCGCGAAGTGCCGCAGCGACGCGAACTCGGCCCATTTCTTCCCCAGGTCGCCCAAGATCCAGTGGATCTTCCTCACCCCGTCGGCCGGGATGTCGTAATCGACCGCGACCACGAAGTTCTCCCGGCTGGACACGATCAGGGTGTTGTCGGCCGGGTTGTAGGCGGTCGCGTTCATGTGGAACCAGTCGTGGTTTGGATCGCCGTCCCGGAACACGAACTGATCGACCTTGGCCCCGTCGCCGACGGCCGTCATGGCGTCGGAGATGATCTGGCCCATGTCCCAGTAGTTGAGCAGGTTGCCGTAGCCATCGACTTCCGCAGCCGCCGCTTCATAGGCCGCGTCGATGTTGAGATCGAGCACGATGCCGTTCTTGCCAGGATCGAAGTTGTGCGGGCCGGTGTACGCGAGCGACGGGGCCGCTTTGCCGTAGTCCCTCTTCTCGTAGCCGCCGAACAGCTCGTGGCGGATCAGGCCGGTGTGCCCGTCGCTCGTGTAGATGCCGTTCTGGAAAAAGATGGCTGGTTGCGAGCCGGGCGTCTCGGTGCCGACCCAGCCTTGGCTGTCGCTGACCCAGCGCAGGATGCCGTCGGTGTCGAACAGCGCCGGCGCGTTGGGGCTGCAGTAGTCTTTGACCAGGAAGTAGTCGAAGTTCAGGTCGGACGTGGCTTGCCGATGCTGCTGCATCGTCCGGATCGTCCGGTTCTGCGGGTCCAACTGGGGACACGGGTCGGCGTAGCTTGGCGTGGTCACGGAGGTCGTCGCGCTGGCCCGCGTTCCGTCCGCGAAGGCGAGGGTAACGGTCACCGTGTTGTTGCTGCCGGCATAAAGGCCGCCGACGGGCACGGTGACGTGGGTGCTGGTCAGGCGGACAACGCTGGAAACGTCGGATTTCCCGGCCAGGAAGTTCGGCGAGAACCCCACGATGCTCGGACGGGTTAAGGACCCGGGCTTCGGGGAGACTACGCTTTGCGCGCCTGCCACCGTGCCGCCGCTGTAGGCCACCTCGACGTTGGCGACGAACGGCGACACGGCCTTGGCGCTTTCGATGGCCATGGTTCCCGCGGCGCTGGCCTTGTGGGGGAGCAGAACGCCGGACACGCAGGCGAGGCCGACGAGGTTGAGGATGCGGGCTTGGCGTTTGGGATGCTGGGTCCTTGCCATGGATGGTTCCCTATGTCTTGCGATCCCTTGGCACGATGCTTCGGATGCCGCGCCAAAGCGGTCCCATGTTGATGGAATCTCGAGCGTGACCCAGGTCACAGAGTTGGGCTGTTCTTGCATGTCGCATCGCCGGTCCTGCGCCGAGGGGTGCGAGCACGGGCTGCCAGGGTGCGGCGCCCTACGGCATCTGTATCGATGAGGAGAGCGACATCTCAACCGGTGCTCCACACCCGCCAGCCCGATAATCGCCGTTACGGAAAGCAGGCGTCACATTCTGACGCGCTCGGCCTCATTAAGGCTCATGTGCCTGGCCAACAGCCTGCGGCAGGGCGTGTCAGCCTGACAACGCCCTGGCTGCGGCGCTGACAAATACCTACGATACCGGGCGATTTATCAGCTTTGTTTTTCACTTAA
>CAXTUQ010000872.1:0-2095 GCA_964247405.1 uncultured Acetobacteraceae bacterium | reverse complement strand
GCAGTGCACGGTGCCAGCAGCGATGCCGCCTGCAGCAGGCGCGCGCGCATCCCTATGGACGGACGTGGACGCTGGATGGACAACGTCCTCATCAAGCTACAAGCGTTGGATGTGCCGCACCGAGGCCGGCAAGGTGTTCTGCAGCACCTCAAGCAGATGCTCGTGATGGCTCAGCAGGATGACCTGCGCCGTTTCGCTGAGACGCAGCAGCGCCCGGAACGCCGCCGCGCTGCGTTGGTCGTCGAAGCTTTGCAGAATGTCGTCCCCGATGAAGGGCAGCGCCAGGCCGCCTGCCGCATGGTCCTCGATGGCGATCAAGCGCAGCGCCAGGAAGAGTTGGTCGCGCGTGCCTTCCGACAACTGCTCGACGGCCGTCTCCTCTTCTGGAAAGCGTCGCGGGCGCACGACCAGCCGGGCCATGCCCCGCTCGTCCTCCTTGGAGGACACGCTCGCGTACGCATCCCCGGTCAGCTCGGCAAAGGCGGCGCCGATGCGGCGCAGCAGGGCGTCATCACCCCCCTCCTGCACCGCAGCGAGCGCCGTGTCGAGCAACCCGGCCGCGACCTGCATCAGCAGCGCGTCACCGAGCGTCTGCCCGAGCAGGCTGGCGGCGGCGGCTTCGCTGGACGCGGCCTGCACGGCCTCGTCATCGCCAACCATCCGCCGCAGCTCGAGTTCCAGCTCCGTGACCACCGCGACCTGCGCCTGGGCCTGCTCGGCTTGCAGGCGCTGTGCCGCCTGGGCCTCTTCCAGTGCGGCTTCCAGCCCTTCCACGGGCTGCGCGGCCACCTCGTCGCGGAGCGTCTCCAGCGTTTGCCCGTCCCCCGCGTCCAGCAGCTCGGCGGCGGCGGCCGTGCGCAGCCCCTCTTGCCGGACCCGCTCGGCGCCCAGGACGATGCGCTGCTCCGCCGCTTCCGCCGTTGCCGCACCCGCGGCGGCGATCACGGCCCGCAGCCCTGCTTCCGCCGCCGCCAGCGCCGCCTCATGCTGCCGCACTGCCGCCGCGTCCTCTTTACGCTGGCGGAGAAGAACAGCCTGGTTCTCCGCACGCGCCGCCTCGGCGCGCAGACGGCGATCGAGCGCGCGCACGCCCGCCGCGGCATCGGCGTCAACCGGCGTTCCGAGCGTGCCGCACAGCGCCGCGTGGTCCGACCGGAAGGCGTCCAGCCCGCTCCGCCATTGGGCAACCTGCGCCGTCAACGACGCTGCCTCGCGCAGCGTCTCGCCCAGGGCCTCGTAGTGCTCCAATGCGGCAACCAGCGTCGCCGGGGCCGTGCGGGGGGGATGGCCGAGGCGCTCCAGTGCCGCATCCCACTCGGCCTGCCAACGCGCCAGCCGTTCCGCCGCTTCGGCCTGCTCCTGTTCGATCCCCCGCAACGCGTCGCGCGCCGCGGCCGCAGCAGCCCGGAAGGTCTGGCGCCCGGTTTCCGCCGCGCGCTGGCAGCGAACCCGCTCCTCGGCGCGATCGAGCAATGCCGGCAACCCGGAGGAATCCGGTTCGCCCAGCGCCTGACGCAGCCGCGCCGCCGCGCCGCCCTGCCGCGCCTGCACGTCAGCCAGGGCCGCACGCGCGCCCACCACCTCCTGCTGCGCCATCAGCCCCGCCTCGCGCAAGGCCAGCACGCGCTGCGCCTCGATGAGATTTGCTGCCGCGTCGAGGCCGAGTGGGCGGATCGCAGCGCCCCAGGCGCTGCGTGACGCGTCGGCCTGTGTTCGCGCCGCGAGCAGCGCTTCCCGTGCGGCATCGAGCTCCGCCTGCCGCTCCGCGACGCGGTCGGCAGCGGCGACGGCCTCGGCATAGGCGAGGGCCAGTGGCCGTCCGCCACCATAGTCGTGCTCCAGCGTCCCATCGGGCGGCTCCCCGGACAGCCGCCGGAACAGCAGGTGCCAGCCGGCGTCTCGCCGCGCACGGGCGGTCGCCAGCTCGCTTCGTGAGGGCGGCGCGCCCTGGGCGTCCAGCGCCGCCTGCTGGCCCAGAGCCGTCGCCAGGGCCGCGTCGGCCCGCTGCGCCGTTTCGTTCCGGCGCTCTTGGACACCCTGCGCCGCATCGCGGGCGGCGGCGGCGCGTTCCAGCGCGGCGGCATCGGGCGGGTCC
>CAXTUQ010000871.1:0-2108 GCA_964247405.1 uncultured Acetobacteraceae bacterium | reverse complement strand
GCTTGACCCGGCGCTGCTGCGCGGGATGGCTGATCCCACCGCGGCCCAGCTCCTCGCCGACCCGCCGGAGCAGGCTGCCCTGCCCGCGCCCGCCTCTGCGGCGCTTGCCCTGGTCAAGCTCGGTCGTCTGCTGCCGGCGGCGTTGATGGCGCCGGTGCGCGCGGACGCCGCGGTGCAGGCGGCGCGCCTCGGCCTGCTGGCCGTGACGGCAGAAGACGTGCTGGCCTTCCCCGACGTGGCGGCGGGCGGCCTGGTGCAGGTGGCCTCGGTGCATGTCCCGCTCGCGGCGTCCGCCGGTGCGCGCGTCGTGGCGTTCCGTGCCCCGGACGCCGGGATCGAGCACCTGGCGATCCTGATCGGCAAGCCGGAGCACGCGGACGCCGCCGGGCCGGCGCCGCTGGTGCGCGTGCATTCCGAGTGCTTCACCGGGGATCTGCTGGGCAGTCTTCGCTGCGACTGCGGGCCGCAACTGCACGCGGCGCTGGACCGCATGGCAGCGGAAGGCAGCGGGGTGCTGCTCTACATGGCGCAGGAAGGGCGTGGGATCGGACTCACGAACAAGCTGCGCGCTTATGCCTTGCAAGATCGCGGGCTGGATACGCTCGATGCGAACCGTGCCCTGGGCTGGAATGCGGATGAGCGCAACTTCCTGGCCGCCGCGGCCATGCTTGGCCAGCTTGGCATCCGCCGGATTCGGCTGTTGACCAACAATCCAGACAAGATGGCGGCCCTGGCCGCCTTCGGAGTGGAAATCGAGGCACGCGAGCCGTTGGTGATCGCGCCAAACGGCATCAACAACCATTACCTGGCGACGAAAATACGCCGGTTTGGCCATCTTTCGGGTTGAGAAGGGATGGCGTGGCTTTTGCCGTTGTGGCACGGCTTTTGTGGCACGGCTTTTGCTCAGTCGAAATCATGATCCCACCAACGCCCGGCGCTGACCCCGCATCCCGCCTTTTCGGCTACGCGACGCCCCCGGACGGCGCCGGGCCGATCGGGCCTGACGGCCTGTGGCCGCAGCGGCTCGACGTGCCGTTCAGCGACGTGCTGAAGGCGCTGAACCCCCTGCAGCATGTGCCGGTGGTCGGCACAATTTACCGGGCTGCGACCGGCGAGACCATCCCGCCGGCGCTGCAAATCCTGGGGGCGGGCATCTTCGGCGGCCCGATCGGCATCCTGGGCGCCGCCGTCATGAGCTTTGTGGGAGCGCTGTTCACCATGGGGCCGGACTTGTCGCGTCCCTCGGTCCCGGCCGGGATGTCGGCGACCGGGTCCCAAGCGCCGATGAGCCCGGTCACGCCTGGAAGCTTGCAACAGGGCGAATACACGACCCTCGCCACCACGACCCCGGAGTTCCTGCAGAGTCCGACCCAATTCGCCGCCGGCGGCGCGCAGCGTGGGCATGCCGCCTACCAACTGGCCTCGCAGGAGTGGCTGCGGACCCAGGCACTTGAGAAAGGGCTGGTATGAGCGGGGCGGCCACGAGCCAGGCGACGCTGCATCCCGACGGCACCTTGAGGCTGGGCAGCATGCGGTGCCGTGCAGCGGTCGGGCGCGGCGGCATACGGACGCACAAGCAGGAAGGCGACGGAGCGACGCCGGCCGGGTTGCTGCCGTTGCGCCGGGTGCTGTACCGCGCAGACCGGGTCGCACGGCCACACGTTGCCGTGCCGGCCATGCCCTTGGCGCCGCATGACGGGTGGTGCGACGATCCGTCTCATGCCGATTACAACCGCCCGGTCTGCCTGCCGCATGATGGTCGGCATGAAGCGCTTTGGCGGGCCGACTCGGTTTACGACATCATTGGCGTCCTCGGTTGGAACGATGCCCCGGTGCAGCGCGGGGCCGGCAGCGCGATCTTCCTTCACGTGGCCCGGCCGGACCTCGCGCCGACGGAGGGCTGCGTCGCGCTCGCGTTGCCCGACCTACGCATGCTGCTGGACGCCGGGCTGACGGCCATCCTGGTCCGCAACGCGTAAGACGCCGAGTCGCCCGCCGCATCAGGGGTCCCGGCTCAGCCCCTTCTGCGCCAGCGCCGCCAGGTAGGCGTCCCACAACGCCGACTGCTCCTGTCCCATCTTGTGCAGGAGCGCCCAGGTGTAGATCCC
>CAXTUQ010000870.1:0-2109 GCA_964247405.1 uncultured Acetobacteraceae bacterium | reverse complement strand
GCTGCTGGCCTGGGCCGGCCCGCCTCCGGCGCCGGGCATGGACGCCGACGCGCTGCGCCGCCTGCTGGCCGATGCGCCGCCGGGCGCGCTGCCGGGGCGGGCGTGGCTGGCGGGGTCGCAGCGAAATCCGGAGGATTTGCGCGGGAAACCCGAAGGGTCAGCCGCATCGCCGAAACCCGCAAGGTTTGCGGCTGACCCTGCGGGTTTCGGCGATGCCGCTGAGGCCGGGCCGGACTGGGCGGCGCTGCGCGGCCGGCTGGCGGGGCTGACGCGCCCGGTGTTCCCGTTGGAGGGGCGGGACGCGCTCGCCCTCGGCGTGCCGCCCGGCCCGGCGGTGGGGAAACTGCTGCGCGAGGTGCGGGCCTGGTGGATGGACGGCGGGTGCCGGGCCGGCGCCGCCGCGTGCCGGGCCGAACTGGCGAGGCGGGTGGCTGGCTGATACACCCCCCGGCTGATACACCCAGGCGATGGATGCCTTGCCCGCCGCGCCGCACGACACCACCCGCGCCCTGCTGGGCCGCCTGTGGCGCGAGCACATGCGCCACCACCGCGGCCGGCTGCTGCTGATCCTGCTGCTGACGGTGGCGATGGCGGGGCTGACGGCGCTGTATCCCGTGGTGATCGACCGGGCGTTCTCCATGTTCACCGGGCGGGACCAGCGGATTCTGTATCAGATCCCCGTCTTGGTGGTGATCGTGACGGCGGCCAAGGCGGCGGCGCAGTACGGGCAGAACGTCTTGGTGCAGCAGACGGTGCTGGTGGCGATCCGCGAGCTTCAAATCCGCATGTTCACCCACCTGGCCTATGCCGACCTGGCGCGGATCGAGCGGGAAGCACCCTCGCAGCTCGCCGCCCGTTTCACCACCGACGCCGCCCTGATCCGGGAAGCGCTGACCCGCGCGGTGAACGGGGTGAAGGACCTCGTGACCGTGGTGGGCCTGGTGGCCAGCATGTTGTGGCTGGATTGGGTGCTGAGCGCCATCGCCGCCGCGCTGTACCCGCTGGCCGCCCTGCCGATCCAGCGGCTCGGCAAGCGCATCCGCCGGGCGTCGGGCGGCATGCAGGAGCGGGTGGGGGAAACCGCGGCGCTGCTGCATGAGAGCTTCGCCCAGGCGCGCACGGTGCGCGCCTACCGGCTGGAAGGGGCGGAAGCGGCGCGGGCGGCAAACGCCTTTGACGACCTGTACCGCGCCCTGATGCGGATGACCCGCAGCCGCGCCCGGGTGGACCCGCTGCTGGAGGTCTTGGGCGGCACCGCGGTGGCTGCGGTGATCGGTTTCGCCGGGTGGCGGGCGGCGCAGGGCGGCGGCGGCGTCGGCAACTTCACCGGCTTCGTGGCGGCGCTGCTGCTGGCGTCCCAGCCGCTGCGGGCGCTCGGCTCGATGAACGCGGCGCTGCAGGAGGGGCTGGCCGGGTTGGCGCGCGTGTTCCGGGTGGTGGACGAGCCGCCGGGCATCGCGGAGCGGGCGGGCGCTCCCGTTCTGCCGCCAGGCCGGGGGCGCGTGCGGTTCGACGGCGTGGCCTTCGCCTACCCCGATGGACGCTTCGGGCTGCGCGGCCTGTCGTTCGAGGCGGCGCCGGGCCTGACGGTCGCGCTGGTCGGCCCCTCGGGGGCGGGCAAGAGCACGGCACTGGCGCTGATTCCCCGCCTGCAGGACGTGGGGGCAGGGCGCATCACCATCGACGGGGCGGACGTGCGGGACGTGACGCTGGCCAGCCTGCGGGACGCGATTGCCTACGTCGGGCAGGACACCTTGCTGTTCGATGACACGGTGGCCGCGAACATCCGCATGGGCCGCCCGTCCGCGACGGATGCGGAGGTGGAGGACGCCGCCTACGCCGCCGCTGCCGGGTTCGTGGACGCGCTTCCGCAGGGGTTCGCCACCCGCGTCGGCTTCGGCGGCGGGCGGCTGTCCGGCGGGCAGCGCCAGCGCGTCGCCTTGGCCCGCGCCCTGCTGCGCAACCCCCGCATCCTGTTGCTGGACGAGGCGACCAGCGCGCTTGACGCGGAGAGCGAGGTTGCGGTGCAGGAGGCGCTGGCCCGGCTGCGCGCCGGGCGCACCACCATCGTGGTCGCGCACCGCCTGTCCACCGTGCGCGACGCCGACC
>CAXTUQ010000869.1:0-2133 GCA_964247405.1 uncultured Acetobacteraceae bacterium | reverse complement strand
GCCCTCCAGCCCAGCCCGCGCAGTTCAAGGCCGGCGTCGTGTTCGTGCTGGACACCACCATCTCCATGCAGCCCTACATCGACCGCACGCGGGACGCGATCCGCGGGGTCGTCGCCAGCATCGGCAGCACGCCGCTGCGCGACAACTTCCGCTTCGGCCTGGTCGCCTACCGGGACAGCCTGGAAGACAGCCCGGGCCTGGAATACAGCACCAAGGTGTTCGGCAAGCCCGACTTCAGCCAGCCCGCCGACAGCATCAACGCCGGCGTCGCGACCGCCCGGGAAGCGACGGCCAGCTCCAACGGCTTCGACGAGGACCCCATCGGCGGCATCAAGGCGGCGCTCGACGAGATCGACTGGTCGCCGATGGCCGGACGCTTCATCGTGCTGATCACCGACGCCGGCGCCCGCCCGGCGCAGCATCCGCACAGCCTGACCCATCTCGACATCGCGGAAATCCGCGAGCTGGCCAAGGCCAAGGGCGCCGCCGTGTTCGCGATCCACCTGCTGACGCCCGAAGGCCGCGCCCGGCACGACCACGAGCCGGCGGCGGCGCAGTACCAGGACCTCACGCAGTTCGGCGGGCGCGGGCCGCTGTACTTCCCGGTGCCGAACGGCGCGCCGGACGCCTTTGCCCGCACGGTGCAGGACCTGTCCCGCGCCCTGCTAAGCCAGGTGGGGGAGGCCGCAGGCCGCCCGGTCGCGGCGGCAGGCCCTGCCCCGGCGCCGGCCATCGAGGCGGCGGCGCGCGTGGTGGGGGAGGCGATGCGCCTGACCTACGTGGGCCGGGCGGAGAACACCCAGGCGCCGGACGTGGTGCGGAGCTGGACCACGGACCGCGACCTGTCCGACCCCGCGATCCCCAGCCTCGACGTGCGGGTGCTGCTGACGCGCAACCAGTTGTCCGACCTGGCGCGCAGCCTGCAGGCCATCCTGCAGGCCGGGCTGGCGGGACGGACCGAGCCGCGCACCTTCTTCACCCAGCTCCGCGCGACGTTTGCCGCCGCGGCGCGGGACCCGCAGCGCCTCGCCGGCGCCCAGCGCCTCGGCGCGATGCTGGGCGAGTACCTGGACGACCTGCCGTACCAATCGGAGATCATGG
Organism: uncultured Acetobacteraceae bacterium; assembly: GCA_964247405.1. Lineage (GTDB taxonomy): Bacteria > Pseudomonadota > Alphaproteobacteria > Acetobacterales > Acetobacteraceae > CAHJXG01. The sequence goes on along the minus strand of CAXTUQ010000869.1, from coordinate 1,032 downwards.
ACATCGGGGAGGCCGACTGGATCGCCATGGGCGCCATCGCCCAGCGCACGGTGCTCAACAGCATCGAGGCCAAGCTGCGGCTGTATCAGGAGTTCCAGTCGAACACCGACCTGTGGGTGGACCTGTCGGGGTCGCGCGCCGCGGGCGAGGCGCTGTTCCCGGTGCCGATCGAAGCCTTGCCTTGAGTGGAGCGCCGCTGCGGGCCGAGCGGGTCAGCCGCAGCGTCGCCGCCGGCGGGAGCCGGTTCACCCTGCTGGTCGAGCGGTTCGAGGTGGCGCCGGGCGCGCGGGTCGCTGTGGTCGGCCCGTCCGGCTGCGGCAAGAGCACCCTGTTCGCGCTGCTGGCGCTGGCGCTGCGCCCCGATGCCGGGGAGGTACTGACGCTGGCCGGCGCCGACGCCCTGGCCCTGTGGCGTGCGGGCCGGGGCGACGCTCTCGCGGCGCTGCGGGGGCGGAGCCTGGGGTTCGTGCCGCAGACCGGGGCGCTGCTGCCGTTCCTCAGCCTGCGCGACAACATCGCCCTGCCGCAGCGCATCCTGGCCCGGCCCGACCCGGCGCGCGTGGCGGCGCTGGCGGAACGGTTGGGGATCGCGGCGAACCTGGAGCGCCGGCCTGCCGAGGTCTCAGTCGGGCAGCGGCAGCGCGCCGCGGTCGCCCGGGCGCTGGCCCATCGCCCCGCCGTGGTGCTGGCCGACGAGCCGACAGCCTCTGTCCACCCGGCGCAGGCCGACGCCATCCTGGACCTGCTGACCCGCACGGCGACGGAGGACGGCGCGGCGCTGGTGATCGCCACGCATGACGCGGCGCGGGCGGAGGCCGCCGGCTACGCCATCGCGCCCGGGCACCCCGATGCCGACGCGGCGCTGACCCGGTTCTGCTGGCCGGCATGACGCAATGGGCCGTGGCGATTCGGCTGGCGATGGCGGACCTGCTGGCGGAGAAGCTGCTGGCGGCCTGCACAGTGCTGGCACTGGCGGCGGTGCTGGCGCCGCTGCTGATCCTGGGCGGGGCCATGGGCTGGCTGGCCGGGCTC
>CAXTUQ010000868.1:0-2145 GCA_964247405.1 uncultured Acetobacteraceae bacterium | reverse complement strand
GCATCCGCGATCCGCGCCCGGACCCAGGCCGCGTCGATAACGGCGCCGGGGTCGCGGTCGAGCAGCCGGGCGGCGATCAAGCTGTGCGGGTTGAACATGAAAGTGCCGTAGCGCCAGCCGCCATCGCCCTCGATGCGGACCGGCATGCCAGCGGGCCAGGCCCGGTGTTCCGGCGTGGTGGCGATCTCGTTGCTGAACGCTCAAGGATGTCCGGCTTTCAGGCGGCGGTCGTGCCCGGGTTTCAGGCGGAGCAGCGGATGCGGCATGGTGCCGGGTTAGCAGCCCGGTCAGCGCACGTAAACGCGGACCTCCTGCCCGGACAGGCCGGCTTCAGGCCGGGCAAACAGGCGCACCCGGCCCGGCGGCACGCCCTGCGCCGCGATGGCGCGGGCAACCGTGCCCGCCTCGGCGCTGGAGGACGCCGGGTCGTCAGACCCTGCGCTTATGTCCGCGCCGCCGGGCAGCATGGCCACCACGTCGAACACCACGTCCGGTTTGCGGCGCCGGGCTGCAAGGACGGCCTGGCGCACCGCGTCCTGCACCGGCTGACCCGGCCGCAACGTCAGCAACGGCTGCGGACCCGGGGGCGCCGCGACGGCCGCCGCAACCGGGGCCGTGGGGATAACGGGCACCGCGCGGGCATTCGGATTGAAAGCGTTCTGGTCAATCAGCGTGCAGCCCGGCAGCACGCCGCCGGTCAGCACCGCCAAGACCCATAAGCCACGATGGATCAATGCCGGTAATCCGGCGCCTCGCGGTCAAGCGTGCGCTTGATGCTGTCGAGGTGCAGGCGTGCCGGCTCGTCCCCGGCGTCCCGCATCTGTCGCGCCGCCGTCGCCGCCACGTCCGACGGCACCGGCCGCAGCGCCCGCCCGGCAGACATCGCCAAGCGCTGCGCCTCGCACGCGCGCTCAAGGTAATACAGGTCGTCCCACGCCTCGGCGATGCTGCGGCCCAGCACCATGATTCCGTGATTGCGCATGAACGCCACGTCGGCGTCTCCCATGCTGGCGACGATGCGGTCGCCCTCCGCCTCGTCCAGCGCCAGGCCGTTGTAGTTGTCATCGACGACGACCCGGCCCAGGAACTTCAGCGCGGTCTGGCCGGCATAGGCCAGCGGCTCGCCTTCCAGCATCGCAAGTGCCGTCGCGTTCGGCATGTGGGTGTGGAACGCCGCCCGGGCGCGCGGCAGGCGCAGGTGGATGCGGGCGTGGATGTGGAACGCCGTCGCCTCCGGCACGCCCGCACCCGCGACGACGTTGCCGTTGAAGTCGCAAATCAGCAGGCGGGACGCCGTGACCTCGTGGAAACCCCAACCGTAAGGGTTCACCAGGAACAGCGAGTCCGATCCGGGCACCACGGCGGACAGATGGTTGCAAATGCCTTCGTGCAAGCCCAAGCGGCTGGCCGCGCGGAAGCACGCGGCAAGGTCCACCCGGGCCTGCCAGACCGCTTCTCGATCCAGGATCGCGTTGCGCAGGACGGCGGGGGCAGTCGGCAGGGCGTGCGCCAAGGGAGGTCTCCGGGGTTTGCGGGCGGCGAGTTGGCGGGCATGATGGCCGCGATCAGGTGAAACGACAACGAGGGACAGCATGCGATGAGCGCCACGAACCAGCGGATCGACGGCCGGCGCCTATGGGGCAGCCTGATGGCGATGGCCGAGATCGGCGCGACCGCGAAGGGCGGCGTGCGGCGCTTGGCGCTGAGCGAGGTGGACCGCGCCGGGCGCGACCGGTTCCGCGCGGAGTGCGAGCAGGCCGGGCTTGCGGTGCGGGTCGATGCGATGGGCAACATGTTCGCCCGCCGCGCCGGGCAAGACCCCACGCGGTTGCCGGTGCTGTTCGGCAGCCATCTGGACAGCCAGCCCTCCGGCGGCAAATTCGATGGCGCGCTGGGGGTGATGGCCGGGCTTGAGGTCATGCGCAGCCTGAACGACCTCGGCATCACGACGGAAGCGCCGATTGAACTGGTGAACTGGACCGACGAGGAGGGCAGCCGCTTCGGCCACAGCCTCATGGGGTCCGGCGTTTGGGCCGGGGTGTATGGGCAGGCGGCGATGGAGGCGCTGACGGACAGCGAAGGCGTCACGGTCGGCGCGGCGCTGGACGGCATCCAGACCTGGCTCGCGCTGCCCGACGCGGAGGA
>CAXTUQ010000867.1:0-2146 GCA_964247405.1 uncultured Acetobacteraceae bacterium | reverse complement strand
CTTAGCGGCCGGCTCTTGGCCCGGCGGACCGCAAGCCTGTGCCCGGCGTCCTTGCCGCGGATGTCGGCCTCGATCCGATACAGGGCGGCGATGCGGGCCAGCGCCTCGGTGGCGATCGGCGCATGGCCGGCCTTGGCCAGGTCGTAGAAGCCGCGGCGCACATGGCTCCAGCAGTAAACCAGCGTCACGCCGGCCTCGCCGCGCTTGGGGTCGGCCAGCGCCTTGTTAGGTCGCGTAGCCGTCGCATTGCACGATGCCCCGATAGGCCCCGAGCAGCCGGTCATTGTGCTCCTGCCCGCGGCCCGGCGCGTAGCTATACACCACGGCTGGCGGGTCGATGCCGCCCCAAGAACGGTCGTCGCGGGCGATGGCCCAGAAACAGCCGGTCTTGGTGCGCCCCCGCCCGGGATCGAGCACCGGCACCCGGGTCTCATCGGCGAACAGCCGCGCCGAGGCCAGCAGCGTCTCGCGCAGCCGCGCCACCACCGGCGCGACCTCGGCCGCGGCATAGCCGACCCAGAACGCCAGCGTGGAACGGTCCAGCTCCACGCCTTGCCGCGCCATGATCTGCGCCTGGCGATACAACGGCAGGTGGTCGGCGTAGCGGGCCACCAGCACGGAGGCGACCAGCGCCTCGGTGGGCAGGCCGCCCTCGATCAGCCGCGCCGGCGCTTGCACGACCACGCCCTCGCAGGCCCGGCAAGCCAGCTTCGGCCGCCGCCTCACCACCACCCGGAACTGCGCCGGGATCACGTCCAGACGCTCGGAGCTGTCGTGGCCGATCACCGCCATGGCACCCCGGCAGCACGGGCAGGCCGCGTCCTCCGGCTCCAGCGTCACCTCGATGCGCGGCAGGTGCGCGGGCAGCGCGCCCCGGCTCGCCCGGCGCTTGGCCGATTGCTCCTGCTTCAGCGCCGGATCGCGCCGCTCGGCGTCCGCCTCGCCCTGGGCAATGGCCTGCTCGATGTCCTCCAGGCCGAGCTGCAGTTGCTCTTCAGGCAAGCGCTCGGACTTGGCGCCGAACTGCAGGCGCTTGAGCTTGAGCAGCAGGTGCCGCAGCCGGTCGTTCTGCGACGCCAGCGCGTCGCGCTCGGCCGCAATCCTGTCCCGTTCGGCAGCGACGTTGTCTCGTTCGGCAACGATGCCGTCCCGCTCGGCCCATGCCGCCAGCAGCAGCGCCCGCAGCGCGTCGGCCATCTCGGGCAGTTGGGGCAAGGGATCGCGCATGGCAGGCATCGCCCGACGATCCTATCCCTCAGCCGTCGGCGTGGGAATCCTCCGCACGCTCTGCACCCGCGTTCAATCCAGCCCGTCGAACAGGGCGGCGAACTCCACCGCCGACAGCCGCATCGCCCCGTCCACCACCGGCGGCCAGCGAAAGGCGCCCTGCTGCAGCTGCTTCCACACCAGCACCAGCCCGCTCGCGTTCCAGACCAGGATCTTGACCCGGTCGGCGCGCTTGGCCCGCCAGACCACCACCACGCCCGAGAACGGGTCCGCCCCCAGCATCTCGGACGCCAGCGCCGCCAAGCTGTGGGCGCCGCGGCGGAAATCGACCAAACGCGTGGCCAGCAGCACGCGCGCGCCCGACGGGATGGTGATCATGCCAAGGCCGCCGACGCCCGCACCGCCCGCAGCACCACGGCAAGCAATCCATCGTCCGTGCCAGGCGACACACGGACCACCGCGCCAGCAATCTCGATCTCGATCGCCGGCACAAACGCCGACGCTCGCGCGACTGTCAGCTGGGCAGGCGACGCCGCAGCGAGCGAGACGGGATCGGCCACGATCGGCACGAACGCCGGATCAGGCGGACTGACCCCAGACAGCTCCGGCGGCAGCGGCAGCAAGCCCGCCTGCGCCTCGCGCCGCCAGGCGTAGACCTGCCGCCGGCCAACATGCCAGCGCCGCGCCGCCTCCGACGCCCCAACCCCCGGAGCAAGGCTGTCAGCAACAACCCGCGCCTTGTCCGCAGCCGACCAGCGCCGCCGGGCGCTCGCATCCATCATGTCGTCGGCCCGGGGTTCAACCGACCTCAAGCCATTCTTGCCGTTCAACATCGCGTCCGCCCAAAGCTCCTTGCTTCAAGCAGACAAATCACAGTCAGATGTCAGCAAGGAAAAAGGGCCGGGCACCAACGCTTACG
>CAXTUQ010000866.1:0-2156 GCA_964247405.1 uncultured Acetobacteraceae bacterium | reverse complement strand
GCGCCCGCGGCCGAATTGACGCGGGAATTGCCGCGCGAATTGACGCGCCCAACCCCCACACCCCCGACGGCGCCCCGGCGACGCCCGAGTTCGTGCAGGCCATGCTGGAGGAGGCCGGCCTGACGCTCATGGCGCTGCCCCACACCGGCCCCACCACCCGGCTGCGCCAGGGCGGCCTGGAGTGGGTGCGGGACGCGATGGAATACCCGCCGGAGCGCACCGTGATCCGCCCCGCGGTGCCGTCCGGCGCGGCGATCGACCGCATGGACCGGGTGCTCGCCTGGATTCCCCGCATCCCGGCCGACAAGTTCGTGCTGCGCCGGGTGGTGGGCGCGCGCTGCCTTTTGTCGCCGCTCACCGGCCGGCACCTGTTCACCTGGCGGCGGCTCGCCGCCGCGGTGGGCGCCGACCACAAGGCGGTGCAGCGCTGGCACGCGCAGGGGCTGGCGATGATCGCAGGCTCGCTGAACGCGCGCTGAGGGGGCGGGACATGGCTTTGGAGATCAAGGGACTCTCGGCGGTGCCGCAGGAGACGGGGACGGCGAAGATGGAGGCCCGCTGGAATTTGGCGGCACGAACCTTCACGTTCCATTGAAGTAAAAGGACGAAGGCATGAGAATGGATTTCAACGTGCTGGAGCAGAGGGCACGTGAGTTGGTGGAAAGCTCCCGATGGAGGGAGGCGCTACGCATCTATTTGTTCATGGCCGATGTAGACCCGTCGCTTGACGCCGGCTACCTGGGTGAGAAGATTGCCGAATGCTACGAGGCGCTTGGCGACCCGCATTCGGCCCGTTACTGGTACGGAAGGGCCGTCGAAGAGAATCCCGAGGTGCGGACAAGGAGCGTTGCCGCGAGAACGCGGCTTTCGGGGCTTGGCATTGATGACCTGGTGCCGAAACAGGCGCTCCTGGACGGGCGCCCGGGCACCACGCCCGAGGAACGGGACGGGCTGAGCGCTTGAGCGACCCGCAAGGGGGGCGTCGATCCATGGAGATGATCGGCGAACCGCAGGTCTTCGCGGTGCAACTCGAATGGCATCCCGACCCGGCGAGCTGCAAGCCCTGGATGTACGGCGTGTTCTGCGTATCCGTCTGCGGCGAGCGGCTTGGGTCGCCTTCGGAGGAGGCGGTCCTGAACGACATCCTGGTCGGTCTGCTGGGATGGAAAGAAGGCATCGGGGAGCGTCGCGCCCCGGCCCTGATGGCGGCCGATCCCGTAACGGCGTTCCTGAGCATCGAGAACGCGTATTACGGGTTGGAGCACCTGGAGGACAAGATCCCGCGGTGGTTCATGCCCCTCCCCGTGCTTGACCGGACCTCGTTCGAGATCCTCGGCGCCGATGGCCTTGGCGACCACCGGCTCTATTGCGTGGAGGACGACACTACCAGCCGCCTGCTGTATGCGAGGATGGGAGAGTTGCCGCGGGAATGCCGGGTGCCGCGCGCCGTGCTGGCCGACGTGCTCAACCGGACAATCGAACGCCTCGACGGCTGGTTCGCGCAGTTGCCGGAGCCGCCGGGGGGGCTTTGACCGGCCCGTCCCCGGAACCCCGGCGCGGGCTACGCCGACGGCGGCGGGTGCCCGGTCACGCCGATGCTGGTGCCCTGGCGGCTCTGCGTCACCGTGAAGTCCGCGGTCGCATACGTCCCCAGCAGGTGCAGGTCGCCGACCGGCCCGGACGGCCCGAGCAACTGCAAATCCCCGCCGGCGTCCGAGGCCTGGTTGAACTGGACCGCGTTGACGAGGACGGACGGGTTGAACGTCAGGCTGCCGTTGTCGTTCCAATCCTTGATCGCCGCCTGGAGCGACACGGAGGTGCTGAGCGTGCCGCCGAGCAGGTCAACCGTCTGCGTCGGGGCCGCGTCGAACAGGCCCACGGTGGCGCCATCCACCGTAATGGTGCCGGATCCGGTGACGGCCTGCGGGAAGGTGCCCCCGAACACGCCGACGCTGCCCGGCCCGATGAAGATTTGCCCGTCGTTGTTCAGCGTGCCCGCCCCGCCGGTGATCAGGCTCGAATTGCTGATCGTGACCGTCCCCTCCTGGTTGAGTTGCGATCCCGCCCCGATGTTGACGATCAGGGCGTTGCCGTTCCCCGGCCCTTGCCCATCCGCCGCCGGGCCGACGTTGACCGTGCCTTAGTTGGTGTCGAAC
>CAXTUQ010000865.1:0-2160 GCA_964247405.1 uncultured Acetobacteraceae bacterium | reverse complement strand
TGCCGATACCGCGCCCACCATCTATCCGCCCTTCGCCCAGGCCATCTTCGCCGCCGTGGCCCAGGTCTGGCCGAGGTCCTGGCCGAGCTTGGGGGGCGTGAAGGCGGCCATGCTGGGGTTCGATCTCCTGGCCGTGGGTGCGGCGCTGCTGCTGCTGCGCACCGCCCGCCTGCCGCCCGAGCGGGTGCTGATCTACGCCTGGAATCCCCTCGTCCTGTGGGAGTTCGCGGGCGGGGCGCATATCGACGCGGCAGCGGTCGGCTTGTCTGCCCTTGCTGTCCTTGCCGCGGTCCGTGTTCGCCCGGCGCTGGCCGGCGGGGCGCTGGGCCTCGCGATCTTGTGCAAGCTGCTGCCCGCCGCGTTGTTCCCGGCGCTGTGGCGGCGCTGGGACTGGCGCACGCCCTTGGCCTGCGGCGCAGTGATGGCTGTGGGCTACGCCTGTTATGCGGGCGTCGGCTGGCGGGTGTTCGGCTACCTGCCGGGCTATGCGTCGGAGGAGCGGCTGGCCGATGGCGGCGTGGTCCTGCTGCGCTTGGCCGCCCTGTTCGGGCCGCTGCCACCCTGGGCCGGGCCGGGCTACCTGGCGCTGGCGCTCCTGGGGCTTGCGGCGCTTGCCGTCGCGGTGGTACGGCGTCCCCTGCCGGCCGACCCGGCGCGGCGCGCGGTGGCGGTCTGCACCGACGCGCTGTGGCTGAGTGCCGCCACCATGGCCGCACTGTCGCCGCATTATCCGTGGTATCTGACGGTGCTGGCCTGGCCGTCGGTGCTGGCGCCGCGGGCCAGCACGCTTTGGCTGACGCTTGCGGCGCCCGCGTTGTATCTGGACCCGGACCACGACCAGGTTTTGTGGCCCGCCCTGGTGTTCCTGCCGTTCGCCGGGCTGCTGGCCTGGGACTTGCTGCGGCCCGCCCGCCTGAACCCGCTCCCTGCCGTTTCTGGAGGCTCCTGAATGTCTGCAACGACCACCACGCCGCCCGCGCTCGACGCGCGCCGTTATTTCGAGGCCGTCGCGGCCCGGGACAGCGTCGCCGAGGCGCCGCCGGTCTGCCTGTACCTGGAAGTGACCAACCGCTGCAACCTGCTGTGCGAGACCTGCCCGCGTACCTTCGAGGCGCTGGAGCCGCCGGCGGACATGAGCATGGACCTGTTCCGCCGCATCGTCGATCAGGTGCCGAACGTCGCCCGCGTGGTGCTGCACGGGGTGGGGGAGCCGATGCTGGTCAAGCACCTTCCCGACATGATCCGCTATCTCAAGGCGCGCGGCACGCACGTCCTGTTCAACACCAACGGTACGCTGCTCGCACCGCGCAAGCACCGGGAGATCATCGACACCGGGCTGGACGAATTGCGCGTGTCGCTGGACGCGGCGGAGGCGGAAACGTTCCTGAAGGTGCGCGGCAAGGACATGTTCGACCGCATCGTGCGCAACGTGAGCGCCTTCACCAACCTGCAAGCGGCGACCGGGGCGGCGACGCCCGTGGTGTCCTTGTGGCTGACGGGGCTGAAGGAGACGGTCGATCAGTTGCCGGAGTTCGTGCGCCTGGCCGCCCGCATCGGGGTCAAGGAGGTGCACCTGCAGCGCCTGGTGTTCGACGAGCAGGGCTTCGGCATGGCGCGCCCGGACAGTTCCCTGTTCGAGCAGACGCGCGCCGAGGAGGAAGTGGTGATCGCCGACGCCACAGCCATCGGGCGGGATCTCGGCGTGATGCTCGACGCGTCCGGCGCGACGGAGCCGGGGCTGAGCCTCAAGCGCACCGCGGACGACAAGCCGTGGGCGACCTGCCGGCGCCCGTGGTCGCTGATGTACTTCACCGCGCATGGCCGGGCGCTGCCTTGCTGCATCGCGCCGTTCTCCGCCCGTGGCTACGAGAATTACACGCTCGGCGACGCGACGCAGCAGACGCTTCGGGAGATCTGGAACAGCCCGGCCTACCAGGGCTTCCGCACCGCCCTCGTCAGCGACGCGCCGCCTAAGCCCTGCCAGGGCTGCGGCCTGCGGTGGAGCCTGTAGCCCTGGACCTTTCCCGCGTTGCCGTGGTGATCCCCGCCTGGAACGAGGCGGAGGCCATCGGCGCCGTGGTGACGGAGGCGCTGGGGCAGGGCGTGGGCGAGGTGGTCCTGTCCGATGGCGGCAGCGGTACGGCACGGGCAGTTCCAGGA
>CAXTUQ010000864.1:0-2166 GCA_964247405.1 uncultured Acetobacteraceae bacterium | reverse complement strand
GCGACCCGGATGCGGAGGTCGGCGGCCTTCCGGTCGCAGGCCGGCAACTGGTCGCCATTGCACGCGCGCTCCTGGCCGACGTGCGCTTGCTGGTGATGGACGAGCCAACCACGGCGCTGACCCACCAGGAGGTCGCCCGGCTGTTCCAACTGGTGGCCGGGATGCAGGCACAGGGCATCGCCGTGCTGTTCGTCAGCCACAAGATGCGGGAGATGCTGGCGGTGGCCGACAGCCTCACCGTGCTGCGCAACGGCCGCGTGGTGGCCGAAGGACCGATGGCCGAGTTCGACGAAGCCCGCATCACCCGCGCCATGACCGGGCACGACCCCGTCGCCGCGCGGCACGCTTGGACTCCGCCACCGTCCGGCACGCCGCCGCGGCTGGAAGTGCGCAATCTTACGGTGCCGGGGGAGGTGGCGGACGTGTCGTTCAGCCTGATGCCCGGCGAGGTCGTGGGCGTCGCCGGGCTGCTCGGCTCCGGGCGGACGGAGCTGGCCTTGACGCTGTTCGGCATGAGGCCGGGCTATGCCGGGGAAATCCTGCTGGACGGGCGGCCGGTGTCGCTGCGCAGCGTTTCCGACGCGGTGGCGGCCGGGATCGCCTACGTGCCGGAGGACCGGCTGACCGAGGGCCTGTTCCCGGCGCGCTCCATCGACGACAACCTGCTGGCGGCGTCGCTCGACCGGCTCGCCGGGCCGGCCGGGTGGCTGGATTTTGCCGCCGGGCGGCGCGCGGCGGCGGGCGCGATCCGCACCATGGCGATTGCGACCCCCTCCGGCGACCGTGCGGTGTCGGAGCTTTCGGGCGGCAACCAGCAGCGCGTGGTGATCGGGCGATGGCTGCTGACCCGGGCGCGGGTGCTGGTGCTGAACGGGCCGACGGTGGGGGTGGACGTGGGCAGCAAGGCCGGCATCCACCGCACGTTGCGCGACCTGGCGCGGGAGCAGGGGCTGGCGGTGCTGATGGTGTCGGACGACGGGCCGGAACTGGCGGAGAACTGCGGCCGGGTGCTCTTGGTGCACCGTGGGCGGCTGGCAGGCGTGCTGGAAGGGGACGCCCTGACCGACGCCGGCATCACCGACCGCTTGCGGGCTTTGGCATGAACGCGCCCATGAAGGCATTGGGGCTGCGCTCGCCGGAGGCCGCGGTGGCGGGCGTGCTGGTCGCCGCCGCGCTCCTGATCGGCACGGCCAACCCGGCGTTCTGGGGCTGGGGCAACCTGTTCGGGCTGCTGCGCAGCGCGTCGGTGTCCGGGATCATGGCGCTGGGCGTGCTGGTGGTGCTGATCGCGGGCGGCATCGACGTGTCGTTTCCGGCCTTTGCCGCGGCGGCGATGTACCTTTCGGTGCGGGCGGCCGCGGATTGGGGCTGGCCCGGCAACATCGGCTTCATGTTCCTGCTGGCCGCCGGCATCGGCCTGCTGCTCGGCTTGGCGAACGCGCTGTTCGTCCACGGCGTGCGGCTGGTGCCGCTGATCGTGACGCTCGGCACCGGGGCGGTGGTGCGCGGCTTCCTGCTGGGCGTGGTCGGCACCAGCGTCGTGAACGTCGGGCGGATGCCGCCGGAAGTGGTGGCATTCGGGCGCTTGTCGCTTCTCCAATGGGACGCGGGGGAGGGCCGGGTGCAGCTTTCGGTTGCCGTGCTGGTTTGGATAGCGGCGGCGGCCGGCGTGCACTTTTTGCTGCGCTTCACGGTGCCGGGCCGCGGGCTGTATGCGCTGGGTGGCGACGCGGAGGCAGCGAAGCGGGTCGGCTTCGATGTGCGCGGCTTGACCGTCCTGGCCTACGGCCTCGCCGGGTCGCTGGCGGGCGTCGCGGGCCTGCTGCACGCCTGCCTCGCCTGGCAGGCCAGCCCGCGGGAGTTCATCGGGTTGGAGCTGGACGTGCTGGCGGCCGTGGTGCTGGGCGGCGCCAGCATCTTCGGCGGGCGCGGCAGCGTGCCCGGCACGGTGCTGGGCGTGCTGCTGCTGGTGCTGGTCAACAACAGCCTCATTCTACTTGGCGTGCCGACGACGTGGCAGCGCGTGGTGGTCGGCGCCATCCTGGTCGGCGCCGCCGCGGCCACCGCGCTGCGCGAACGCGGGCGGCGTCCGGGCCCGTCCATCACGGCCGGGGCCTGAACGATGGACACCCAGGCGGCCCCGGCTGTGCGGCCCCGTGCGGCGAC
>CAXTUQ010000863.1:0-2167 GCA_964247405.1 uncultured Acetobacteraceae bacterium | reverse complement strand
GGTGGTGTGGGAGGGGTGGCGCCGCGAGGTGCCCCCCTATCCCGATCGACGGGCGCGAGCACGGCGCCAGGCTGGATCAGGTCGGGACCTCCGCCTTGCTTTGATGGTGCCGCCCCTGCCAGGTCATGGTTCTGTCCGCGGTCCGCCCTCAGAAGCGGCCGCAACATGGCGTCGGGAAGGCCGGCGCCCCCATGTCCCGGGCGCGGTCGCGCCGCGGCGCACCGCAGGGAGAAACTCGGGGTCGCCGGGCCTCGTCCCGGTTGGGACAGGCTGCCGCCCCGGCCTGGGGCGGGTCTCGGGGTTTCTCGGCGGTTCAGCTCTGCGCGGTCACGCCGACGCGGCGGGCTGCGCCACAGGTCCAGGCCAGCGGAAGTCCTCGCCGCGGGTCCAGAGGCGGTGCAGTAGGACCGCCAGCTTGCGAGCCACCGCCACCTTGGCCCGGCGCATCCCGACCCGCTTGGCCAACGCTAGGCCCCAGGTCTTCAGCGCGCAGGACTTGGGATGCCGGCTGAGCAGCACCGCCGCGGCCTCGAACAAGTAGCTCCTGAGCAGGCTGTCGCCGCACTTGGAGATGTAGCCCGTCCAGTCCTCCTCGCCGGACTGGTGGCGCTTGGGCGTCAGGCCGAGGTAAGCGCCGACCGAGCTGGACCGCTTGAACCGGGCCGGGTCGTCAATGACGGCTGTATAAGCGAGCGCCACCACGACGCCGACACCGGGCGCCGTCATAAGACGCTTGGCGGTCGCGTCGGCCTTGGCGCGGGCGATGAGCCGCGCGTCCAGGACGGCCACTTGCTCGCGCAGCGCCTGCCAAGCCAGCAGCATGGGTTCCACGACGGCGAACAGCGCCTCGTTGCCCTCGGCCGCCTCGCGCACCCGCCCGGCAAACGGACCCTTGGCGCCGGCCACGACCTTGAGGCCGAACGCCTTGAGCAGGCCGCGCACCGTGTTGGCGACGACCTGGCGCTGCGAAACGAGCTGGGAACGCGCGACCAGCAGCAGGCGCAGCGTGCTGGCGTCCATGCCCTTGACCGCCACCTCGCGATACCAGCCCGTGCGCACGATCTGGGCGAGGCCGAGCGCGTCATTGGCGTCGGTCTTGTTGACCTGCATCTTCAGCACGGCCTTGGCATGGCGCGCGTCGAGGCAGACCACGGTCTGAACCGTCCCGGGTTTGCCGGAGGTCCTTTGGTTTGGGTCAGGCGGCCAAGGCTTGCGCCTCGGCTTGGGCACAGCAGCGCGCTTCGGCTTCGGCAGGGGGCACGTTGCCAATGGGTTCGAGCAGGCGGCGGTTGTTGAACCAGTCGACCCATTCGAGGGTGGCGAGCTTCACCACCGCGAAGCTCCGCCATGGCCCGCGCCGGCGGACCACCTCGGCCTTGAACAGGCCGTTGGTCGTCTCGGCGAGGGCATTGTCACACGCGTCGCCGACGCTGCCGACCGAGGGTTCGATGCCGGCTTCGGCAAAACGGCCGGTGCAGCGCAGCGCGAGGTCTTGCGACCCGCGATCCGAATGATGCACGAGCGCCGCCCCGCGCAAACCACGAAGCGGTTTCGCTGTGAACGGGACGCCGCTCGTGCAGCGCCTGCTCCAGCGCGTCGAGCACGAAGCCGGCGTGGGCCGTCCGGGATGCCCGCCAGCCAACGATCCGACGCGGGTAAGCGTCGATGTCCGGCGAACCTCTCGGTTCGACGGCAAAGGCCACGTAAACAAAACCCGACCCGGCGCTTTCGCTGCGCGAAACGCTGAGGTCGCGACGTAGGTGACGTCGCTGACCCACAAGGCGTTCGGCTGCGGAGCCTTGAACTGGCGGTTCACGCGGTCAAGCGGGCAGGTTGCGGCCGGGTCGGGGATCGTGGTGCGGCTCTTGCCCCGCACCGCCCCTTGCAGGCCCGCCGCCCGCATCAGCCGCGCAACCGTGCAGCGGGCGGCCACAATCCCCTCGCGGGCGCGCTGCCGCCAGAGCTTGCGCACGCCGTAGACGCAGAAGTTCGCCTCGAACACGCGCCGGAGCTCAACCATCAAGGCCGCGTCGCTCTGGGCCCATAGTCGCTCTGGGCCCATACCGGCAGCCGGCCGGGGTCGGCACGCCGCGCGGCATGGGCGCGATAGGCCGACGGGGCGATCCCGCGCAAACCAGCCGCAAACGCCGCGCGTTGCGGCGACATC
>CAXTUQ010000862.1:0-2186 GCA_964247405.1 uncultured Acetobacteraceae bacterium | reverse complement strand
CAATCAGCCCGAAACAGGCAAGCAAGCATGTTGCCCCAGGTTTTTGACACTCCCCAAGCTCAGGAGCTACGCCGCGGCCAAGCGCGAGGTCATGCCGGGCGTCGAGCATCGGCGGAGCAAATACCTGAACAACCAGGCCGAGGTGTCGCACCAACCCGCGAGGCGACGAGAACGGCAGATGCAGCGGTTCAAGTCAGCCCGCCACGCCCAACGCTTCCTTTCCGCCCATAGCCGCATCCACAACCACTTCCAGCTCCGCCGCCACCGCCTGACCGCCGACCATCACCGCACCGCCCGCGACGCCGCCTTCCGGACCTGGCGCGAGGTGACCGGCGTCGCGTCCGCAGCGTGACGCCCTGATCAGCCGCAACCCCTCGGCATCGCCTCAACCATCAACCTGACAACGCCCGCCAGGACACTTGGGTCAGATAGGGACGGCAGACAGGATGCCGTCACCGTCGCGCTCCCGGGGCCGGGCCGGTATGTCGCGACCGTGATGCCGGGCGGGGCGGTCCGCGTCCACGAGACCGAATACAGCGCGGTTCTCGAAGAGATGACCCTCGCCGATTGCTGGATCTTGTGCCACACGCTGCACATCATCGAGGGCCAATGGCACAAGTACCAGCACAGGCGGTCCATCGCGATCGACCGGCAAGACGAGTTCGGCCTTGCGAGACTTGAGGCCGCCATCCTGGACGGCAGCCGTCTCGCCGCTCGCTGCCTGAAGTGGCACTCCGGCTTTGAGGAAGAAAGGCCGGGCCTGTAGAGCCAACCTGCCTTGCCGGGACAATCAGTCCCGAACGGATGCTCCGAGGCGGCAGCCTTGCGGAGTTCTTGCACGCGGGCCTCCCCGCTTCTAGCTTGCCATCCATGAACGTTGCCCTGCGCAAGCCGTGGACGGTCGAGCGCTTCCTCGCCTGGGAGGATCGGCAGGAGGGGCGGCACGAGTTCGATGGCACCCGGATCCACGAGATGACCGGCGGCAGCCGGGCACACCAGCGCATCGTGTCCAACCTGGTCCGCCTGCTGGAGGACGCCCTGGACCCGGACCGCTTCGACGCGGTGCCCGAGATGCGCCTCGATGTCGGGGGCAAGATCCGGTATCCCGACGTCTCTGTGGTGTCCGGCCGCATCGCCGATGCCGTCCGCACGCTCCATGACGCCCTGGTGCTCTTCGAGGTCCTTTCCGAGGAGACGGCCGCCACGGACCGCACGGAGAAGCGCGACGAGTATGCCCGCCTGCCTGGCTTGCGGCGCTACGTGCTCCTGGAACAGGGCCGGATGGCGGCAACCGTGCTTGAGCGTTCCGAGGGCGGCTGGTCGGAGGCTGGGGTGAGTTCGGGGACGCTGGACCTGCCTGAGCTGGGCATCGCGCTTCCCCTCGCTGCGCTCTACCGGGGTGTCGGGATCCAGTAAGGGCGCGCCCGCGGCCAGCGCGGCCTGAACCTTGGCAAGGCAGCGCTGCCGGGGCGGAGGCGCTGACGACTGCCGTGCGGGCGTTCCGCAGATGCCGATGCTGACATCCTCCCGTTTGCGCCCTCATGGGCGAACGTGCCGTGACCTGGAAGGAGGGGCACATGAGCACGACACAAGAGGACCGGTTGACCAACCTTGAGCAGGCCATCCATGGTATCGCGGGCACCCAGCGGAACGGTAGTGTTCTCCCATGCTCGATGCTGCTTTCTGGATCCTGGGCATGACGGTCGCAGCCGGCTTGGCGCTCGGCTGCTTCTATTTGCAGGAGCGGCCGATCCGGGGGTGGGCGCGGTGGACCAGCGTCGGGCATGGACTGCTGGGCGTCACCGGATCGGCGCTGCTCATTGCGTCGATGGCAACCGGCGCTCCCGACAGGGGCGGCATGGGCCAGGTTGCCACGACCCTGCTGGTTGCCACCCTGATCGGGGCTGCCGTGATAGTGGTCGCCCAAGTCCGCCGGCGCCGGCCGTCAGGCCTGGTTGTGGCGCTGCATGCGACGTTGGGCGTGGCCGGATACGTCATCCTCGCCGCCTATACCTCCACCCCTCGGTAGCTGGTTGGGACCGGTCGTTGCGGCAGAGTCCCGCCGGGCGCCCTCGTCACCGCCCTTCCTGGCCAACGCAGGCCAGCATCCCGGAACCCGGCAAGAGGCAACGGGGAGTGTCAAAAACCTGGGGCAACATGCTTGCTTGCCTGTTTCGGGCTGATTG
>CAXTUQ010000861.1:0-2191 GCA_964247405.1 uncultured Acetobacteraceae bacterium | reverse complement strand
CATTCGCGCAGTTGCCGCCGCCATTGCAGCACCAGCCCGGCCGGCACCACGATCAACGCCGGGCCAGGCGCGCCACCCCGCAGCAGCACGCGCAGCGCACCGATGGCTTGGATGGTCTTGCCCAGGCCCATCTCGTCGGCCAGCAGCACGCCGGGCGCGGCCAGCAGGCGGGCGATACCGGCTTGCTGGTAGGGTGGCAGCGGTGCACGCCAGGCGAACCCCCAAGGCTGGAACGCGGGCACGGCCAGGTGCATCGACCCGTTACTCCTCGTCCAGTGCGCTCGGCTCCGCCATAACGGCGTTCTCGGTGTAGTCGCTGGGAATGCTGCCGGAGATCAGGGCCACGTCGCTGCCGTCCAGCCGGCGCAAGTCCCATTGGGTGATCCAACCCTTGATGTATTGCCGCACCGTGCGCGAGCTGGTGCGCTCGCCCGGCGGCAGCGGCGGCGCAGGCCAGGCGTAGGCGGCGCTGTAGAGGCGCAGGACCTTGTCGTGGCAAGCGGCCAAGTCGTCGGGCGTAGGCGGCAGCAGCCGGTGCTGCAGGACGATGCGCTCGATGTGCCGGATGCCGGCCAGCGCCAGGGCGGCCTCGGCGTCGCGGCCCTTCAGCTCCAAGCGCTCGGGCAGCTTCTCGCTCTCGAGGCGCGCGTTGATGACGGCTGCGGCGAAGTCGTCGGTGATGGCGTAGGCGGTGACGATCCCAGGAAACCGGCGTCCGCCCAGGCCGAGCCAGGCGGCGAGCCAGGCATAGGACAAGGCGCGCTGCAGCGGCGTGTAGCGGCCGATCAGCTCCACTTCGTCGAGCAGGAGGCACCAGCCGGCGTAGCCGGCGGCGCGGAACAGCAGCGGCACGAAACGGATAAGCTGCCCGGTCATCTCGGCAGCGGGCAGCGGCTTCAGCGCGAACATCCGGCCGGCCCCGGCGGCAGACAACGCTTGGCGGAGAGCGGGGGTGCTCACCTTGGCGCCGGTCCACAGGCGCGCAATCCGGCGCAGCATCTCGGGCGTCGTGGACGCGCGGCGCAGCAGGAACAGGCAGGCGGCGAAGATCGGCGCGAAACCAGCGCTAGGGACGCTGACCGCGGCTTCCAGGGCGTCCAGCGCTTCGGGCCGCACACGGAGCGCGGCAACGCTGGCGGTGGCCGGGTCATCGGGCCGGTCGGGCAGCGCCGCGCCCCGCAGGGCGGCGGCGAGCACGTGGCCCGGGTGCGACAGCGGCGTTTCCTTGCTGACCACTACGCGGCTGACCACGAAGCCCTGCTGGCGCGCTACTTCGGCCAGGTAGCCGAGCATGTGCGACTTGCCGGTGCCGAAGCCGCCGGCCAGGCCGGCCCCGGCGCCCGCCGGGCCGGCATCGGCCCAGGCGGCAGCCAGCACGGCCTCGAAGGCGTGCTCGATGCCGGTCTGCTCGGTGCCCATCAGGCGGATGGCGGCCCGGTTGGGCACGCCGGCCCGCAGCGCCTCGATGGCCGTGCGCGCCTCGATGGTCACCGCGGGGCCGTCATGGGCCGAGCCACACCAGCGGAGCGACAGGGTTCTGCCGGTCGCCAGGCCGCACGTCGGGCCACACGCGCATCTGTAGCGCCGCATACTGGCTCAGCGCCCGGCGCGGGTCGCCGGTGGCCAGCGCCACGTCGGCCAGAACCGCCACGAACAGGCCCGGCAGGTGCTCGGCGTCGTCGATGATCTCCCGCAGCACCTCGTAGCCGTCCATCACCGCGGCTGGCGAGTAGCGCAGCACGCCCTCGGCGGCCGAGGTGCGCGACAGCGGACGCACGTCCAGCACGATCATGATCCCAGCGGCGCCGGCCTTGCGCACGAAAAGACACAGCGCCGCCAGCATGGCCCGCGCGTTGGTGCGCGAGATGCGGACCGAGATGTCGGCCGCGCGCAGCAGCGCAGCCGGCACTTTCTCGCCACGCAGCCACTGCTTCACCGGCCCGGCCATCTCGCCGCCGTCCGGCTCCAGCCGCGACAGGCAGAGCCGAAGCAGGGCGGCGCGGAAGTCCTGCGCCATGCGCTGGTCGTCCCAAAGGTCGGCGGTCAGCCATTGGTCGCGCTGCCGGGCCAGCAGGCTGGGCGCCACGGCAAAGGCGGCGGCCAACTCGGGCATTGCCATCGCCTCGCCGGGCCGCGGCCAAGGGTAGGCGTTGGCGGCGAACAGGCCCTCCAGGTAGCGCTGCACCAGGCC
>CAXTUQ010000860.1:0-2195 GCA_964247405.1 uncultured Acetobacteraceae bacterium | reverse complement strand
CCCCTCGACCTGTCCACCCTCCGCGTCGCCATCACCGCGGGCGCGGGCGGGATTGGCCGGGTGATGGCGGACAGCTTCGCGGCCTGCGGCGCCGCCGTGTTCGTGTCGGACGTGGACGAGGCGGCGCTCGCCGCCTGCGGGCACCGGGGCGTGCGGGCGGACGCGGGGCGGGTCGCTGACCTGGAGGCGTTCATGGACGCCGCGCTCTCCACGCTGGGCGGCCTTGACGTGCTGGTGAACAACGCAGGGATCGCCGGGCCGACGGCGCCCGTGGAGGCGGTGACGCCCGCGGACCTCGACGCCACCTTGCAGACCGACCTCGCCAGCATGTTCCACTGCGCCCGGCGCGCGGTCCCGGCGCTGCGCCAATCCGGCGGCGGCAGCATCGTCAACCTCAGCTCGGCCGCCGGCAAGTTCGGCTTCCCGCTGCGCAGCCCCTACAGCGCCGCGAAGTGGGGCGTGGTCGGCTTCACCCGCACGCTGGCGATGGAACTCGGTCCCGACAACATCCGGGTGAACGCCATCCTGCCCGGCCTGGTGGACGGCCCGCGCATCCGCAGCGTGCTGCGCAACAAGGCGCAGGCCGCGGGGATCAGCGACAACGAGCAGACCGAACGTTCCGTCAGCACCGTGTCGCTGCGCTGCTTCGTGACGCAACAGGACATCGCCAACATGGCGCTCTACCTGTGCAGCCCGTTCGGCGCCACGGTCAGCGGCCAGGCGATCAGCGTGGATGGCGGCATGGAAGGGCTGAGTTAGATTCTGGCCGGCAGATCGGGGAATGGCGATGAATGAGAAGTGGCAATACCAGCTTCGGCTTTACCTGAGCGGCGAAGCGGCGGAAGCGGTCCGGAGCGGCCGCGACGACCCGGCGCTGCAACCGCTGACGGCAATCCTGAACAAGCACGACGCGGCCATGGTCAGCCAACTCGACGCTTTCGAGAGCTACGTCGCGGAGGCCGAGACGGCAGGTCCCGAAAACTTCCCACTCTACAAGTGGACGAAGGCGACTTTGGACGATCCCGGGAAGCGCGCGAAGCACGCCAGGGCGTTCGCGCTGCGCATGTCCGGCCACGAGGTGTATCTGAAGGACATGGCGGACGCGCTCGAAGTCGACCTGCAACCCATCGTCGGGAGCGGCCCCATCGAGCGCATGTCCAGACACGACACGAACCCGGCCAACAACCTGGCGGTGCCGCCCGAATACAGAGGCTAAAGGTTGGTCTGCGCCTCCAGGGGCGGATCGTCGTCCGGCCCGTAGTACAGCGCCGCGCACTCCTCCCGCAGCACGCCCTCCACCACCGGCATGTCCTTCCGGTAGGCATCGCGGATGAAGTTCATGGTGTCGAGGTGGCGGTCCTCAAAGTACATCCGGTGCACGTCGTCGCGCCCGGCGCCATAGACGATGCGGCCGACATGGCTCCAGATGCTCGCCATGGTGCACATGCCGCAGGGCTGCAAGGTGGAATAAAGTGTCGCGCCGCCCAACTCCTCCCGCTTCAGCGCCGCACCGGCCCGGCGGATTGCCACCATCTCCGCATGGGCTGTGGGATCATGGCGCAGGCCGACCTCGTTGTGCCCTTCCGCCACCACGCGCCCGTCCAGCACGATCACGCAGCCGATGGGCGACGCGCCCTCCGTCCGGTCGCCGCGCCGGGCCAGTTTGAGGGCGCGGGCCATGAACTGCCGGTCGGCATCGGTTGCCGAACCCGGCCCCTCCGCACCGGGGGAGGCCGTCTCAGCAGGTGCGTTTGTCGTCATCCCTGCCCCAGCGCCGCCGGGGCAGGGAAGTTGCGGGAAGCTAGGCGCTCTTGGCCATGATCTCGTCCGCGATGTTGCGCGGCACGGGGTCGTAGTGGTGGAACTGCATGGTGAAGCTGGCCCGGCCCTTGGTCATGCCGCGGAGCTGGCTGATGTAGCCGAACATCTCCTTCAGCGGCACGTGCGCGCGGACCATCACCGTGCTGCCGGCGCTGTCCTGGCTCTGGATCGTGCCGCGGCGGCGGTTCAGGTCGCCGACCACGTCGCCCACGTGGTCCTGCGGCGTCGTCACCTCCACGTCCATGATCGGCTCCAGGATGATCGGCGCCGCCTTCTTCATCCCGTCCCGGAAGCACGCCTTGGCCGCGATCTCGAACGCCAGCGCCGACGAGTCCACGTCGTGGTACTTCCCGTCCACCAGCGTGTACTTGAAG
>CAXTUQ010000859.1:0-2201 GCA_964247405.1 uncultured Acetobacteraceae bacterium | reverse complement strand
CCTCCAGCGGCACGATCACCCCGCCCGGCACCGCCCGTCTCCCCGCCGCCGCCAGCACCCCCACGAACGTGCACGCCGCCCCCCCCCACGCCGGATGCACCCGCCTCATGCCCGAACCCCTTGTGTTGCCGGATTAGGTGTATATGCACGCAACGCGGCTGGCAACCGCGGCGCCGCGTTGACGGCGCGATGCCCGGAGCCGAAAACTCCCTTTCTGTCCCTCAAGCCAAGACGGGCCGCGGAAGCCATCCGCGGCCCAAGGCGCCTCCGTCCCCGGGGCCGGCCCGGTCAGGGATACGCGCCGCGGGTGGCCAACTGGCGGATCAGGTCGGTCTCAAAGGTCCGGTAGGGCGTGCCGTCCGGGTGGAAGATGTCGTGGTGCCAGATGATCGGGTCCTCCGACACGTAGGAATAGGGCCACTTCTGGTCCGGCTCGATCAGCACGCGGAAATCGGTGCCGCCCAGCGCCTCCGCCGTGGTGAAGGGGTGCTGCCACGAATCCCACGGCAAGGTGGTCTGGGTCTTGCCGTCCACGCAGCCCCAGTTCACCGCGCCGACGTTCGCGCGCCGGGCGGCGACCAGGCTGGTCTCGAACAGGCTGCCCGCGTCGCGCGCCAGGTACTCCGTGCAGATGATCGGCCGGCCGTAGCGCCGGAGCCAGCCGATCCGCTGCACGAAGTCCTCGACCACGCCGTAGCTGTGGAAGGTCGTGATGTCGGACAGCGAAAGCTGGATGGCCTGGGTCTGGTTGAGGTTGCCCGGCTCCGAGTAGTCGCCCTCCCAGGGGCCGCTCGACAGCGGCTGGCTGGGGGACGCGTTGCGCGCCCAGCGGAACACCTGGGGCAGCAGCCCGTTCACCAGCGCGACCTTGTTCGACGGCTCCTGGTCGGCGTAGTTGGGGTTCGGGTTGTCCGGCTCGTTCCACACGTCCCAGAACAGGATGCGCGGGTCGTTCGCGAAGCTGCCCACGATGTCCTCGACATAGGCCTGCAGCGCCGGGTACTGGCCGGGGTCCTGCAGCACCGCCGCACCCGGCGCCTGCACCCAGCGCGAGTTGTGCACGCCCGGCACCGGCGGACGCTGCGGGCCGAGCTGCGGCGCCGGGTCCCAAACGGAGTCGAACAGCACCAGGATCGGCCGGATGCCATGGGCGGCAGCGATGGACAGGACGCGGTTGATCCGCGACTTGAACCCGGCCGCGTCCTGCTGCCACAGCAGGTTGTGCAGGAACACGCGCACGGTGTTCATGCCGATGCCGGCGGTCCACCCCAGCTCGCGCTCGATGGTTGCGGGGTCGAAGGTGTCGGCCTGGAACATCTCCAACTGGTTGGAGGCGGTGGACGGCACGAAGTTGCAGCCGACCGGCCAAGGCTGCGCCCCATACCAGCGGTTGGCGCGGTCAGCCGACCAAGGCGCGGGGTCCGCGCCCCAAGCCGTCCCCAGGCTGGCGACGGCGGCCGTGCTTGCGGTGGCCGCGAACAGCCCACGGCGCGTGATGGTTCCCATGTGTCTCCTCCCTTTCTTGTTCCTTGTGATGTTCCACCACCGATGGCTGAAAGTCACGGCACCAGGCGGACAAGTAGAGTTCGTCACAGAACTTTATTCGCGCACTGTGCTCCGAAGCCCACAGTGCAACCCTCAAGGGAAAGTCAGGGAACGCTCTGCGTCAGCCGCGCCTTGGCCGTCCTGCGCCAGAGCAAGCGCCTACGGCCTCCAGGACCCTTCCGCCCCCTCCACGTCGCGCTCCGCCGCGGCCAGGGCGCGCGTCAGGCCTCCCCGGTCCAGCAGCGCGCAACAGGCCGCTTCATCGACGCCGTGGTGGCCGAGTCGGGCGGGACGGCCGGCCGCACGGCGACGGCGCGGAATAGCCGGCCGCCGCGCCGCCCTTTCACCGCAGCATGTGCATCAAGGCTTGGCCCGCCTTGCTGTCCAGCTCCGCCCGCTCCAGCGCGCCGTCCTTGTCCGGGTTGGCCGCGTTGAACATCTGCTCGACGTAGGCCAGGTACTCCGCCTTGCTCACTGTGCCGTCCTTGTCCGTGTCCGCCGCCCGGAACGCCTCTCCCGGCAGCACCGGCGCCGCTTCCCGCTCGTCCAGCTTGTCGTCCGCGTCGGGGTTCAGCTCGTCGAACCGCGCCGCGGCGGCGCTTTTCACCTCCGCCAGCTCCAGCTTGCCGTTCTTGTTCACGTCGAACGCCTGCAAC
>CAXTUQ010000858.1:0-2208 GCA_964247405.1 uncultured Acetobacteraceae bacterium | reverse complement strand
CAAAAAACCCGGCCCCACCGGCACCTTCCCATGCCCCCCCGGGATGTCCAGCACGTAGGTCGGCCAGGCCAGCCCCGTCACCCGGCCGCGCAGCGCCCGCAAAATGCGCTGCCCCTCCGCGATCGGCACCGCGAACCGCGCAGTGCCCGGCGCCGGGTCGAGATGGTGCAGGTAGTACGGCTTCACCCGGGCGCGCAGCATGGCGCGGAACAGGTCTTCAAGGGCCTGCGCGCTGTCGTTCACCCCGCGCAGCAGGACCGATTGCCCAAGCAGCGGCACCCCCGCCGCCCCGACCCGGCGCAGCGCCGCCACCGCGTCCGGCGTGAACTCCCGCGCGTGGTTGGCATGCAGCACCAGCCAGACCGGGGCGTCCGCCTCCATCGCCGTCGCCAGCGCGTCCGTCACACGGGCCGGGTCGGCGACGGGCACGCGGGTGTGGATGCGTAAGTGCTCGATGTGCGGGATGGCGGCCAACGTGCGCAGGATCGTGCCGAGCCGCCGGGGCGAAAGCATCAGCGGGTCGCCGCCGGTCAGGATCACCTCGCGCACCGCCGGGTGGGCGCGGAACCAGGCGTAGGCGGCGTCCAACTCCGCGTCGGACAGCAAGCCGCCGCCCGGCCCCACGTGCTCCCGCCGGAAGCAGAAGCGGCAGTACACCGGGCAGACCAGCAGGGGTTTCAGCAGCGCGCGGTCGGGATAGCGGTGGACCACGCCGGGCAAAGGGGAGAGGGCGTCGTCGCCAATGGGGTCGGCGTGCTCGTGCGGCGCGAGGTCGAGTTCCGCCGGGTCGGGGATGAACTGCCGGCCAATGGGGTCATCCGGCCGCTCGATCAGGGCGCGCATGGCCGGGGTGATGGCGACGGCGTAGCGCGCGCCGACCTGCTCCAGCGCGGCACGGTCCTCGGTTGGGGCGAGACCGGCGGCGACCAGGTCCTCGGCGGTGCGGATCACGGCAGGTTCCGCAGGAGATAGCGCACGGTGCGCGCCCCGCCATGGACCGCGGCTTGCCCGACTTCCCGGAACCCCAAGGCGGCATGGAAGGCGTCGGAGGCCGGGTTGGGCGGGATGCGGTTGACCTCGGCCGCGACCATCCGCTGCCCGGCCGCACCCGCCGCCGCGAAGGCGCCGTCGTAAAGCTGCCGCGCCAGGCCGCGGCCCCGGGCGCGCGGCGCGACCACCACGCGGTCCACGTAGGCGAACCGCTCGTAACGCTCCTTGAACCAGCGGAAGTTCGGGCTGTCATACGCCGCCGTCTCGTCCAGCAGCAGGAGGAAGCCGTCCGCGTCCCCAACCTGCGCCGCCCACAGCGCCTGCCGCACCAGCCCGGCCAGCCGGTCGCGGTCGAGCAGGGACAGCTCCGCCGCATGGGCGTTGTTGAGCGCCAGCACCCCGTCCAGCCGCCCCGGCGCCAGCGGCGTCATGCGCCCACGATCTCCGCCGCCGTGTAACCCTGGATGAACAGGAGCGCGCGCAGCCCGCAATGCTCGATCCGCGCCTGCGCTTCCGCGCTCACGATGGGCTTGGCATGGAACGCCACCCCCAGCCCGGCGGCGCGGATCATCGCCAGGTCGTTCGCCCCGTCGCCCACCGCCAGGCACTCGCTCATGGAAAGGCCCCGCGCCCCGGCCAGCTCCCGCAGCGTGTCCAGCTTGGCCGCACGGTCGAGGATCGGCTCGCCCACCTTGCCGGTCAGCGCCGCGCCATCGTCCCCTAGCGTGTTGGCCCGGTGCACGTCGAAGCCGAGCTGCGCCGCGACCCGGGAGGTGAAGTAGGTGAACCCCCCTGACACCAACGCCGTGGCCGCCCCGTGCGCCCGCATGGTGGCGACCAGCTCCGCCGCCCCGGACATGATCGCGGTCCGCTCCCAGGTCCGCGCCAGCGCATCGAGCGGCAGGCCGCGCAGCAGCCCGACCCGTTCCCGCAGCGCTGCGGCGAAGTCGATCTCCCCGTTCATGCTGCGCCGGGTGATGGAGGCAACCCGGTCCTGCAACCCGGCATAGGCCGCAAGTTCGTCCAGCGTTTCCGTGGTCACGACCGTGCTGTCCATGTCGGCGATCAGCAGGCGCTTGCGGCGGCCTTCCGCCGGTGTCACCACGGCGTCCACGGGGGCGGCGTCGAGCGCCGCGTGCACCAGCGCCGGGTCCGGGGCGGCGGGGACGGGGATCTCGACGGCCTCGCCCGGCGACAGGACGCGGGGCGGGCCGCCAC
>CAXTUQ010000857.1:0-2213 GCA_964247405.1 uncultured Acetobacteraceae bacterium | reverse complement strand
GGATGGATGGACGGCGCCGGGCGTGCTGGAGGCCGGGCAGGCCGTCACGGCCGATACGCCGGTCCCGGTTCTGGTCGCCCTCGACGTGGAGTTCCATCAGGCGCTGTACTGGCTGTCCGGCAACCCCGTGTTCGCGGAAATGGTGGCGCCGCACTGGGCGCACCTGCGGCGCTCGATGGCGACCGTCATGGCGGCCCTCGACTACTACGCCCGCGCCTGGGCCGAGCACGCCGCCATCACTGCCCACGTGCTGGACGGCGACGGCGACGGGGCCGAGCAGGCGGCGCGCGAGCACGCGCTCGGCGCCGGACGAAAGACGGAGGAACGGCTGGGCGCTGTGGCCCAGGCTGCGTGAGAAACCAAACGGGAGACAAGACCATGGACCTCACCAACGAACAGATCGCCCAGTTCCACGAGGAAGGCTGGCTGTTCCTGCCGGAGCTGTTCACGCCCGAGGAAGTCGCGCTGCTGCGCCGCGAGGCCGGAGCCGTTTATGGGGAGCATCGCCCGGAGATTTGGCGCGAGAAGAACGGCGCGCCCCGCACCGCCTTTGCCGCCCACACCTACAACGAGGCGTTCCGCCTTCTGGGCGCCCACCCCCGCATGATCCACCCCATCGAGCAGGTCTTCGGCGAGCCGGTTTACATGCACCAGTTCAAGATCAACGCGAAGTCCGCCTTCACCGGCGAGGTGTGGCAGTGGCACCAGGACTACGGCACCTGGAAGCGCGACGACGGCATGCCGGAGCCGCGGGCGATGAACATCGCGGTGTTCCTCGACGAGGTGATGCCGATCAACGGCCCGCTCCTGCTGGTGCCGCACAGCCAGAAGGAGGGCAACCTGGAGGCGGGGCACGACCTTGAGACCACCTCCTATCCGCTTTGGACGCTGGACAACGACACCGTGACCCGGCTGGTGGAGAAGGGCGGCATCGTCGCGCCCACCGGCAAGCCCGGCGGCATGCTGATGTTCCACGGCAACCTGGTGCACGGCTCCGCCGGCAACATCACGCCCTATCCGCGCAAGATCGTGTACCTCACGCTCAACGCGGTTTCCAACCACATCCAGAAGCCGACGCGGCCCGAGTTCATCGCGCACCAGGACTTCACCCCCATCGTGCCGGTCGAGGACGACGCGCTGGCGCGCTACGCCCAGAGCACCGGAATGGCGGCTGCCGCGGAGTAGGCGGCCTTGAACCTGCACCATCTCCTGGCGGCGCGCGCCGCCGCGGGCCGCCCCGTGCGGGTGGTCCTGGTCGGCGCCGGCAAGTTCGGCTCCATGTTCCTGTCCCAGGTGCCGACCACGCCGGGGCTGGAGGTTGCCGCCGTCGTCGATCTGGACCCGGACCGCGGCCGTGCCGCGTGCCGGGCCGTCGGCTGGGACGAGGCGCGGATCGCGAAAACGCGCTTCACCGACGACGCGCCCGCCGCCATCGCGGGCGACGACGTGGAGGTGGTGATCGAGGCGACCGGCAACCCGGCGGCCGGCATCACCCACGCCCGCGCCGCCTTCGCGGCGGGCAAGCACGTGGTCATGGTCAATGTCGAGGCCGACGCGCTATGCGGCCCGCTGCTGGCGGAGGAAGCGCGCCGGGCCGGGGTCGTGTACTCGCTGGCCTACGGCGACCAGCCGGCGCTCGTGGCCGAGTTGGTGGACTGGGCGCGGTCCTGCGGCTTCCGCGTGGTCGCGGCCGGCAAGGGCACCAAGTACTTGCCTTTGTACCACGCCGTCACGCCCGACGACGTGTGGGGCCATTACGGCCTGAGCGCGGCGGAGGCGCAGGCGGCGGGGATGAACCCGCAGATGTTCAACTCCTTCCTCGACGGCACCAAGTCCGCCATCGAGATGGCGGCCATCGCCAACGCCTGCGAGCTGGATGTGCCGGAGGGCGGCCTGCTGTTCCCGCCGTGCGGCGCCGACGACCTGCCGCATGTGCTGCGTCCGCGTGCGGACGGCGGCGTGTTGGAGCGGGCGGGGATGGTCGAGGTCGTGTCCTCGCTGGAGCGCGACGGCCGGCCGGTGGCGCGCGACCTGCGCTGGGGCGTTTACGCCGTGTTCGAGGCGCCGAACGACTACGCCGCCGCCTGCTTCCGTCAGTACGGGTTGCGGACCGACGCGAGCGGGCGCTTTGCCGCGATGTACAAGCCTTATCACCTGATCGGGCTGGAGCTGAACGTGTCCGTGCTGTCGGCGGCGCTGCGCGGCGAGG
This sequence comes from uncultured Acetobacteraceae bacterium, assembly GCA_964247405.1. Lineage (GTDB taxonomy): Bacteria > Pseudomonadota > Alphaproteobacteria > Acetobacterales > Acetobacteraceae > CAHJXG01. Next base: position 4 of record CAXTUQ010000857.1, on the reverse strand, counting down.
CGAC
>CAXTUQ010000856.1:0-2213 GCA_964247405.1 uncultured Acetobacteraceae bacterium | reverse complement strand
AGCAAGCGCAGCGTAACCCGTCCACCAAAGCGACGGAGGTTCAGACCTGCTGGCGAGCTGCACGGGCAAGCCCAAGCGCAGTGCGCCCGCGCTCTGCCGGGCGCTGAAGCGGCTCGGTTGGGTGCGCAAGCAAAGACGCTGCGGGCTTGCGAACAAGAGTGTGTGGACGTGGCAGCCCGCCGCCTCGTGTGGCGGGCCGAGGCCGCAGGCATTGACCCGGCCCGCTTTGTGTTCCTAGAGGAGAGCGGCTTCGACACCCGTCTGACCCGGACGCACGCCCCCGGACGCACGCCTGTGCTTTGCGCGGCCAGCGCGCGCACGGAACAGCATCGGGCGCGCACTGGCGGCGGCTGACCCTGCGAAATCGCGGAGCGATTTGCGCGGGATTGGTGCGCTGGCGCTGGACGGCATCTGCGCCGCCATGACGGTTACGGGCGCGACCAGCAGCGCAGTGTTCCTGGCCTTTGTCACCCAGGTGCTCATCCCGGCCCTCCAGCGCACGCGGCCCGACGCGGTCGTGGTGATGGACAACTTGGCCGCCCACAAAGCTGCCGTTGTGCGCCGTGCATTCGGTCAAGCCGGGATCAGCTACCGCTACCTGCCTGCCTACTCGCCGGACCTGCGACAAATGGCCCTTGGCCATTTTCGCGAGAACCCCATCGAGCAAGCCTGGTCCAAGCTGAAAATCCGTTTGCGCGCGAAAGCGGCTCGAACCCGGGACGCCCTCGAACGCGCCATCCCAGACGCTCTCACAACCATCACCCCCAGCAATGCCCAAGGCTGGTTCCGTCATGCAGGCGACCCGCTACACTGAGCCGCAACTAAACCGCGTCCAGTTTGAAACCTATAGTCAGGGTGCTTGGGCTGGATGGGGGCCGTTCCCCATCTGACGGTTTTCCCGAAAGGCCTTGCTGGGACTGGTGTTACGAGTTGATCATGATCGCTGGGGTCAGGCGTTGGCCGATCTGCGCCGCCTGGCCCTGACTGCTCCGCATGCCCGCAGCCGCGAGCGTTTCCTCGCCCTCCACGACATCGCACAAGGAACCTGCGCCACGCAGGTCGCAGCGCGCACTGGGCGCCATCCGCAGACCGTAATGGTGGCTGCACAGCGACAGCGAACACAGCCCCGAGGCGCTGCTGTATCGGCGCACCGGCGGCCGCCCCCCTTTTGTCCGGACATCGCAGCAGCCCTCGGCGCAGAGGTCCGCGCGGCCCAGCAAAACGCGGCCAGCCCACCCGAAGCAGGGGCCGACCCGAAACCCCGCTGGACGCTGAAGCGGCTGGTCGACTTTGTGCAGGCGCGGTTTGGCGGCCTATGCTGCCGCGAAACCATCCGCGCCGCCCTGCACCGGCTGGGCTTATCGTGGAAGGCCAAGAGGCCCGCGCAAATGGCTGCGCCATTTCGCTGGCTCGGCCGCGCCGATCCTGCCCGACAGCACGCCTTTATCGAACAACTGCGGCCCCTGCTGGACGGCGCGCAGCGTGACCGGCACATGCTGGTCTACCTCGACGAGGCCCATATCCATCAGGACATCGACCTCGGCTAGGGCTAGGGCTGGGGCACGCGCGGCAAGCGCTTCTATGCCACCTCCTCCTCGCCTAACCTTGCCGCCAAGGTCTCGTTCTCGGGCAAACCTCTCGGTTTGACCTACGGCCTCTCCCTCTACAACAAAGGCCAGGTGCGGTTGTGGCCCTATGCGCGCGCCAATGGCGAGCACACCATCGACGTGCTGTGGCGGCTGCGCGCCGAGATCCCCGACGGCACGCCCACCGTGGTCTGGGACGGCGCCCCGTATCACCGCGCCAAGGCGGCGTGGGCCGAAGCCGCGAGCCTGGGCACCGAGCTTGCGCCGCTGCCCGGCTACAGTCCCGACCGGATGCCGGTGGAGGCGCTGTGGCGCTGGCTGCGCGAGGACGCCACCTATCACCATTGCCACGCGACCGCAGACGACCTGACCCGGCGCGTCGCCGCATTCGAGACGCAGGTCAACCAGGACCCTTGCGCTGCGGCCGACCGCCTCTGGGTCAAGGATCACCTCAACCCTGACGAGGAAAAACTATGGTTCTCGAACTAGTTGCGGTTTAAATCAGCCGCTACCGGGACACGCTCCTAGGCGACCGAGTTGGTGATCCTGTGTTTCTGCCTCAGGATGCGATGGCGGCCGCCCGTTGTTGCGGGGGAGGACATCACTTCTTCTCCTTGGGGATGATTG
>CAXTUQ010000855.1:0-2217 GCA_964247405.1 uncultured Acetobacteraceae bacterium | reverse complement strand
CGGCTGGCCGGACCGCGGCGGGGGGCCGCGGCGCGGTCTGCGCGTTGTCCAGCACGAGGCGCCGGCCCGCCCAGGCGCCCGGCACCGCATCGAAGGCGTCCGCCTCCGCGCCGACGGCATGGAAGCCGCGCTCGACCATGCGATACCAGCTCTGATCCGGCACCTCCTTGCGGATGTCCCAGCCGCAGACCAGCAGGCGGTCCTCGGCCCGGGTCAGCGCCACGTACAGCAGGCGGTTGTACTCGCGGGTCTTGAGGTCGCGCTCCGCCGCCTGCGCCTCGTCCACTGCGGCGCAGCGGAACTCCCTGCGCGGCGACCACAGCGGCAGCGTGACGCCGGTTTGCGGGTCGGCCCGCCAGCCGAACGGCTCCTCCTTGGGCGGCAGCGCCGTGGTGTCCGGCAGGATCACCAGCGGCGCCTGCAGGCCCTTCGCGCCGTGCACCGTCATCACCCGCACCGTGCCGCCTGCGCCCTCCGCCTCCCGCTTCACCGTGGCGCCCGACCGGCGCAGCCAATGGACGAAGCCTTGCAGCGACGGCGCGTGCTGCGCGGTGTGGGCCAAGGCGGCATTCAGCAGCTCGTCAAGCGGCTCCGCGGCGTCCGGGCCGAGCCGGGCGAGCAGCCGGGCACGCCCGCCGAGCGGCCCCAAGGCCTCCGCCAGCAAAGCGTGCGGGGTCACGAAGTCGGCGCGGGCTTGCAGGGTGGATAGCAGGGTCCAGGCCTCCCGCCACGCCGCGCATTCCTTGGCCCGGTTCCGCAGCGCCTCCCACAGCGTCCCCCGCCGCCCCATCGACAGCCGCATCAGCTCGTCGTCCGACAAGCCGCCGAGCGGGCTGGTCAGCACGCAGGCCACGGCCAGGTCGTCCTCCGGCAGCAGCACGGCGTCGCACAGCGCCAGCATGTCCTGCACCGCCGCCTGCTCGCCCAGGATCAGGCGGTCCAGCCCGGCGACCGGCACGCCGCGCGCCTTCAAGGCCCGCACCAGCGACTTCGCGAAGTCGTCGCGCCGCCGCACCAGCACCAGGATGTCGCCCGGCCTCAGCGGCCGGTCCCGGCTTTCCAGCCGTTCCCCGCGGCGCAGCGCGTCCTCGACCCAGCCGGCCAGCGCGTCCGCCAGACGCTGCGGCGCGGACACCAGGCCCATGTTGCGCTCCGGCACGGTCCACGGCTCGGCAGTCGGCGCTTCGGGCAAGGGCGTGAGCGGCCAAAGCTCGACCCGGCCCGCGGCCCCGGCGCGGTCCGCGAAGTGACGCAGCGGGCCGTCGTCGGCCACCCCGCGCGCCGCCTCCGGATCGGCGAACACGGCATCCACCAGGGCCAGCACCGGCGGCGTGGAGCGGAACGACACGTCGAGCGCCCCGTCCCGCCACGTCTCGTCGCCGACGCGGGCCGCCATCTCGGCGCGGGAGCGCTCGAACTCCGCGGGATCGGCGCCCTGGAAGGAGTAGATGCTCTGCTTGGGATCGCCCACCGCGAAGAAGGTGCGCCGCCGCCCCTCCTCCGCCGCGGCGCCCAGCCCGGCGAAGAACTCCTCCGTCAACCGGTGGGCGATCTGCCACTGCTCCGGCGCGGTGTCCTGCACCTCGTCCAGCAGCAGGTGGTCGATGCCGCCGTCGAGCTTGTACAGCACCCACGCCGCCCCGGGGTCCCGCAGCAGGTCGGAGGTGCGGCCGATCAGGTCGCCGTAGTCCAGCAGCCCGCCCTCCTCCTTGCGCCCGGCATAGGACCGCAGCACCGGCGCCGCGAGCGACAGCAGCGCCGCAGAGGCCGACGCCACCCGCAGCGCCCGGCGCCGGTCCTCCACCGCCAGCACGCGCGCTTGCTCGGCCTTCACGGCCTCAATGATCTCCGGATGCTTGGCGTCCAGGGCCTTGCCGGCATAAGCGCTCACGGCGCGCGGCTCGCCATCGCCCTTCAACAAGTCCGCCAGCCACTCGCTCCAATGCTCCCGCCGCAACTCGGGCGGCAGGCCGAGCCAGCCGAGCAGGCGCTCCGCCCTTTGCCCCACCGCCGGGGTGCCGTGCGCCTGGGCGATGCGCAGCACCGCGGCAACCGTCTCCCGTTCCGGCCACTCGACCGCTTCCGCCAGCAGCGCCGCCTCGTCCCCTGCCCCGGCGCCCGCCGCGCGCCGCATCGCCGCCATCCGCTGCGGCTCCGACAGCGCCAGCACCGGGGCCAGCAGCCCGATCGTCGCATATCCTGGCGTGATCGTGAGCG
>CAXTUQ010000854.1:0-2224 GCA_964247405.1 uncultured Acetobacteraceae bacterium | reverse complement strand
CCCTACGGCCCGGCCGTGCGCGCGTTCCCGAAAATCGACCAGGCGGTCCTGAAGACCCTCAGCGAGATCCTCGGCATCTCGCCCGTGGTGCTGATCTCATGGGGGTTGGACGTCTCGGCGAGCAACAGCATCGGCCTGCTGTTCCTTTCGGCGCTGCTCCAGGACAAAGGCATGGCACTTGGCGCCTATGATGGGAGGGCGACCGCCATCGACACCGGGATCGCGGCGAGCATTGATCCTGCCTCCGGCGGCAACGACCCGACCATGACGGCGGTGGGCGGCGTCTACACGGCGATGTGGAACGCCTACCTCAACGATGAACTCAAATATGTCTCGACCTCGCCCTTCACGGACCTGAATGACCAAACGTTCCGTTTCTGGAACTTCGCCCACATCGACCCGGCCGGCGCGCAGAAGGGCAAGGACGTCAACGGCAACGTCGTGCTCTACACGGCCGGCGACCTCGCCGCTACGATGGCGCTCAACCCCGACCTGAAGGTGTTCTCGGCCAACGGCTTCTACGATTCCGTCACGCCCTTCTATCAGACGGCCCTGACGCTGGCGGCCATGCCGCTCGGCCCTGCGGCCGTTCGCGCCAACATCACGGTGCGGAACTATCCTTCGGGGCATATGGTCTATCTTGACGGGCCGTCGCGCACCGCCATGAAGGCCGATCTGTCGATGTTCTACGACAGTGCGACGACGCGCTTCGTGGCCCGGGAAAGGCTTGCCCGGCAGCTCCAGTTCTGCCGGCCTTACGTGAAGTTTCCGGGCAGCGGCCCCGGCATCCTGACGCCGCGCGCCAGGGCGGCGCAGGTTTGGCGCGTCCCCGATCTTTGCCGCGCCTATGGCTGGCCGGCGGGGCTTGCGGGCGGCGGCGTCATCGGCATCATCGAGCTGGGCGGCGGCTGGGTCGCCGGCGACATGGAGCAGTTCTTTCGCGCGATCGGCCAGGATATCCCGTCGATCACCGACGTGCCGGTCAACGGCGGCAGCAAAGCGCCGAGCCGGCCTGGAGGCGACTCCGGCGCCGACGCTGAAGTCACCCTCGACATCCAGATCGCCGCGGCGGCCTACGCGGCCGCCACCGGCCGGCCGGCGACCATCCGGGTGTATTGGGTGGGCAACGACCCGAGCGCGATCGCGGCCGGCATCCGGGCCGCAGCCGCCGATGGCTGCGACGCCTGCTCGATCTCCTGGGGCGCCGACGAGGCAGTTTGGCGGGATGCCTCGCAGCAGCTCGGGCAGGATCTGGCGGCGGGACTCGACAATGCCGCGCGTGCGGCGACACAGGGCGGGATGGCGATCTTCGCCGCCGCCGGGGACAACGATTCGAGCGACGGCGGCCCGGACCCGGCCAACGTCGACCTGCCCTCAAGCTGTCCCCACGTCGTGGGCTGCGGAGGCACCCGCAAAAGCCGCGACGCCGAAGTGGTATGGAACGACGACCCCGGCAATCCGAACGGCCACGGCACGGGCGGGGGCTTCTCAAGCCTGTTTCCTCAGCAACCCTGGCAGGCCGGGGCGCCGCACGGTCCCGGACGCATGGTGCCGGACATTTCTGCGAACGCCGACCCTGACACCGGCTATGAGGTCGTCGTCCACGGGGCGGCCACCGTCGTGGGCGGCACCAGCGCGGTTGCGCCGCTGTATGCGGGGCTGTTCGCCGCTTTCGGCCGCAAGCTCGGCTTCGTGACGCCGAAACTTTGGGCAAACCAGCTTTGCTTCACGGACATCACGCAGGGCGACAACGGCTTCTTCCGGGCTCGGATCGGGCCTGACCCCTGCACCGGTCTCGGCTCGCCCATTGGCAGCAAGCTGGCCGCACTGCTCATGGCTCCGGCTGGCGCAGCCAAGCCGGACCTGTCCACGGCGTTGAACGGATTGGTGCCCGCCGGCTGGAGCGGCGCGCTGCATCTCACCTTTGAGAACGGCCGGGTCACGAGCGAAGAACGGCTGGAGCCCACGTCCACCCCCGTGGTCGAGAATGAGCAGAAAGGGCCGAAGCGCGGGCGTCGGGGTGCTGCGAAGTCAGGCCAACAAACCTGAGAATCCGTTTGACACACGACATGACCGGCCGAACGCTGCCTATCCTCTTTCGGGCGGCTGCCACAGCAAAGCAGATGCCCACGTCGGTCGTGGCTGCGGCACCTATGGCGGGAAGCCGCTCTAGGTCCTGTTAGATCTTGAGTTCTAGTTCCATATTTGGGGCATGACGGAGAAC
>CAXTUQ010000853.1:0-2225 GCA_964247405.1 uncultured Acetobacteraceae bacterium | reverse complement strand
GGCGCGGGCGGTGCTGGCGCGGCGTGGCGTGGACGCGGCGCCTTGATCTGGGCGGGGGCGCATGAGGGACTTTGATCTGGCGGTGATCGGCGCCGGGGCGGCCGGGCTGTCCACGGCCTATGTGGCGGCGCGGCTCGGCCTGCGCGTCGCGCTGATCGAGCGCGGGCGGATGGGCGGCGAATGCCTGAATGTCGGCTGCGTGCCCAGCAAGGCGCTGCTGGCGGCGGCGCACGCGGCCCACGCCGTCCGCCGTGCCGGCCGCTACGGCATCCGGGTGCCCGCCCCCGGCATCGACTGGCTCAAGGTCCAGGCCCACGTGCACGGCGCGATCACCGCCCTCGCCCCGGCGGATTCCGTCGAGCGTTACACGGAGCTGGGCGCCACGGTCCTGCAAGGCACGGCGCGCTTCTTGGCGCGGGACGCGCTCGCCGTCGCCATCGGCGCGGACACCCGGCGCGTCTCCGCCCGTCGCATCGTCATCGCCACCGGCAGCCGCCCCGCCTTGCCCGACCTGCCCGGCCTGGACCAAGTGCCGTTCCTCACCAACGAAACCCTGTTTGACCTGGCCGAAGCGCCGGAGCACCTGCTGATCCTGGGCGGCGGCCCCATCGGGCTGGAAATGGCGCAGGCGCACGCCCGGCTCGGCTGCCGCGTCACCCTGGTGCAGTCGGGCACCATCGGGGCGCGGGACGACCCGGAGCTGGTGGACGGCCTGCGCACCGCGCTGCAAGCGGACGGCGTCGCCATCCTGGAGCACGCCCGCGTCGTCGAAGTCCGGCCCGGCCCCGTCCTTGTTCTGGCAGACAACCGCACGGTCGCCGGCAGTCACCTGTTGGTCGCTGCGGGCCGGCGGCCCACCTTGGAGGGCCTGGACCTCGCGGCGGGCCGCGTGGCAATGACGCCGCACGGCATCGACGTGGACGGGGGCCTGCGCAGCCGGACCAACCGCTTCGTTTATGCGGCCGGCGACGTGGCGGACCCGCAAGGCATCGGCCCCCGCTATTTCACCCATGTCGGCAGCTACCACGCCGGCATCATCGTGCGCCGCGCCCTGTTCCGCGCGCCGGCCCGGCTCGACTACGCCGCCCTGCCCCGCGTCACCTACACCGACCCTGAACTGGCCCAGGTCGGCCTGACCGAAGCCGAGGCCCGCGCCGCCGGCCACGCCGTCGAGACATTGCGCTGGCCGCTGGCCGAGAACGACCGCGCGGTGGCGGAGGGCGACACCGCCGGGCTGGTCAAGCTGGTGGTGACGGACAACCGGGTGCTGGGCGCCGGCATCCTCGCGCCGCACGCGGGCGAGATGGTTGGGGCTTGGACACTGGCGATCACGCAGCGGATCAAGCTTTCCGCGCTGGCCGGCATGATCGTGCCGTATCCCACGCGGGCGGAGGCGGGCAAGCGCGCGGCCAGCATCCATTTCAGCCCGAGGCTGTTCGCGCCGAAACCGCGGCTGGCCGTCCGGTTGCTGGCGCGGCTGCCTTGACAATGATATCGTTGGAGTGATTGACAACAATTAATTCGTTGGATTAGACTCCAACATGAAAGCCCGGTCGCTCCTTCATGAACGTCAGCAGCTTCGTACAGACGCCTTTGTCGAGTTGCGGGTGTGGCAGGTGCCGCAATCTGTGCGCGGATCGGCCCATGGCTACAAATACGCCTTGGCCTATGTCGTCGCCGGGGTCTGCGTGCTCCGCTACGACAACGAAGCTGGGAAGGGCGATCATAAACACATTGGCGACACCGAGACACCCTACCGGTTTACGACGCCCGACCAGCTTCTAGCGGATTTTTGGCAAGACGTGGACCAATGGAGGCCCGTATGAACACAGTCACCCTTTCGGTGGCGTCGCGTGAAGACGTGAACCGCCGCGTCCGGGCCGCCTTCAAAGGCAAGGCGCAGGGCGCCCACATCTCGTTCGCCTCAGTCGAACTGCTTTGGCAAACGCTGACCAGCAAGCGATGGGCGATCTTGCAGGCCATGACGGGACAAGGCGAGTTATCGATCCGCGAGGTCGCGCGCCGGGTTTGCCGCGACGTGAAGGCGGTGCATGGCGACGTGACGACGCTCCTCCACGCCGGCGTAATCGAGCGCACAGAACATGGGGTCGTGTTCCCCTACGACGCTGTGCATGTCGATTTCACGCTGACCAAAGCGGCTTGACTTTCAACGGTTTACCAAGGTCAGCGCCGGTATCCACGTCCCGCAGCACCCGCAGCAACGC
>CAXTUQ010000852.1:0-2227 GCA_964247405.1 uncultured Acetobacteraceae bacterium | reverse complement strand
GTCCACCCGCGCCAAGGCCGCCAGGGCGCGCTCCCGCGCCTCCGCCCGGCCGACGCCCGCAAGCCGCAGCGGCAGCGCCACGTTGCCGACCGCCGTGGCCCACGGCATCAGCGTCGGCTCCTGGAACACGAAGGACACGTCGCGCTGCGGATGGCCCGCGGCGTCGTGCGCCGCGATCGGCCAGTCGATCCGCCCGGCGGTCGGCGTTTCCAGCCCGGCGATCAGCCGCAGCAGCGTGCTCTTGCCGCAGCCGCTGGCGCCGAGCAGGGCGACGAAGGCGCCGGGCATGATGTCGAGGTCCACGCCTCCCACCGCCAGCGGGCCGCGGCGGTAGCGCTTCTCGACGCCCCGCAGCGACGCCAGCGGGCGCGGGATCAAATGCCGACCTTGTGGTTCACGAACTGCAGCGAGTACGCCCGCTTCGCGTCCAGCCCCGGCGGGTATACCCCGGCCTCCACCATCGCCGCCGCGAACCGCTCCCACCGCGCATCCGTCATGGCGCCGATGCCGAGCGTCTCCGCGTCGCCGGACAGCACGATGCCGCCGTCGGCCATCGCCTGGTCGGCATAGGCGATGCTGTCCTCGCCCATGTCCGGGTTGTCCCGCCGGATCAGCGCATGGGCCAGCGGACGTTCCGTGCCGCGCATGTACAGCGCCCAGCCCTCGATGGAGGCGTCGATGAAGCGTTGCAGCACCTCCGGACGCTCGGCGGCGAACTTCGCGGACACGTCGATGGTGGTCTGGTAGTTGTCGAAGCCGTGGTCCGCGAATAGCAGGAATCCGGGGTCCGCCCCCGCCTGCCGCGCCGCGAACGGCTCGGAGGACAGGAACGCCTGCTGAATCGCATGCTTGTCGGTCAGGAACGGGGCGAGGTTGAAGGTGTAGGGCCGGATCTGCTCGTCCGTGTAGCCGTAGCGGGCGCGCAGCCACGGCCAGAAGCCCACCCGCCCGCCGGCGCCGACCAGGATGGGCTTGCCCTTCAATGCGTCCAGGCTGTCGTTGCCCTGGCCCTTGTGGACCATGAAGCCCTGCGGGTCCTTCTGGAAAATGGAGGCGACCACCATGAATGGCAGCCCGTCCCGCGCGTAGTTCAGCGCCTGCAGGCTGTTGGACATGACGGCATCCACCCGGCCAGCGAGCAGCAGTTGCACCGGGTTCTGCTGCGGCCCGCCCATGCGCAGGTCGCAGTCGATGCCGTGCTTCTGGTAGATGCCGGACGCGACCGCCTGGTAGAAGCCGCCGTGCTCGGCCTGCGCCCGCCAGTTGGTCTGGTAAGACACGCGGTCCAGCTTCGGCGCCTGCGCGCGGGCCATCCCCACGGCCGCCAAAGCGGGCAGGCCGCCGAGCGCCGCGCGCCGCGTGATCCGGTAGGTGGTTCGCATCCGGGCCTCCATGATCCTGCTGGGGTTCTTGCGAATGATAGAAATTCTGCAAGCGTTATGCCAGCGCCGGGCTTGCCTCGGTCCTCGCGCCGCCGCTTGCCTGCGCGTCCAGCATGTGCGCGCCGATGGCATGGGGGTCCGCGCCCGCCGCCGGCGCCTCGTGCACGATGCGCCCGCCGCGCATCACCACGATGCGGTCGGCCAGCTCCAGGATTTCGTCGAGATCCTCGCTGATCAGCAGGATCGCACAGCCGGCGTTGCGGGCGGCCATCAGCCGGGCGCGCACCTCTGCCACCGCCTTCACGTCCAGGCCGAAACACGGGTTGGCCACCATCAGCAGCGCAACCGCGCCGTCCAGCTCGCGCGCCAGCACGCCGCGCTGCACGTTGCCGCCGGACAGCACGCCCATCGGCACCTCCGGCGAGGCCGCGCGCACGCCGTAGCCCGCGATCATCCGCGCGGCCCGGCGGCGCATCCCGCCGATGTCCAGCCAGCGCCGCCGCCCCCCATCCTCGCGCCGGTCGAACAGCCGCAGGTTCAGATTGTCCACCACCGACATGCCGGGCACGCAGCCGTTGCGCAGCGGCTCCTCCGGGATGACCCGGACCCCGAGCGCCTGCGACTGCCGCCGGGTCGCGGCGTAGGGGGTGTTGTCCACGCGCACCGCGCCGCCGCCGGGGCGCTGGCCGCCCAGCGCTTCCAGCAGCTCTTTCTGGCCGTTGCCCGACACGCCGGCGACGCCCACGATCTCATGCGCCCGCACGTCCAGGGCGGCGATGTCGAGCACCGGCTGGCCCGCGTCGCCTGTGGCGCGCAGGTTGCGGACGGACAGGCGCACCGCGGCC
>CAXTUQ010000851.1:0-2229 GCA_964247405.1 uncultured Acetobacteraceae bacterium | reverse complement strand
GGCCACCACCCTGCTCGGTGAGTACTTGGCGATCATGTGCCTCACGCCCGAGCAGCTTAGGGCGCTGTCAACCTTCGACAATACGGGCACCCAGCCGCTGCCGCCGGACGAAACGATCCGCGTGGGCCTGACCCGGCCGTTCCATTGACCAGTGGGCCACCCTGGGTAGCCCCTTGGCACGCGCGATCCGTTGGGACCGCGCGTGCCAAGCGCCAGGGGGTGTGCGCCGCCGGAACGCTTGGCAACGGGGCGCGCCTGCTTGCCGGGCGCCAGGCCGGCGCCGGCCGCCATCTCATGCCCGCAAGCGGTATCGAAAGCATAACCAACCAGCATTTCCGCGCCGATGGTCGCCGCCGCACTATCTCGACGGGCCAGACGGCCTGAGCACGGGGGGTTTCGTTATGCTGACACACACCGCCAAGGCGAATGCGAGCACTGTCGGCGTCCGCATCGCGGGCGCCGTCGCCGGGACGCTCGTCCTGCTCCTGGTCTTGCTCGCCCTCGTGCGGCCCGAGATGATGAGCATGGCGATGCTCCACAAGCTGATGTCCGCAGTGGACCTTTAAACGCCTCTATCAGAAGCGGAGACGATGTTGCTGAACGGGTTCTTGGCGTTACTGCGGCGGTCGCGTGAGACAGCCGAAATCAGGGCCGCCTACGACGAATTTCTGGAGCGGCTGGACGCCGGGCAGGTCGCCGCAGAGGCATGCAGGCCCGGCGACGTCATGCCCGCCTTCCTGCTGCCGAACGCCGAGGGCCGGCTGGTGGACTCCGCCGACCTGTTGGCCCAAGGGCCGCTGGTGGTGACGTTCTTCCGCGGCGGCTGGTGCCCGTACTGCTCCGCCACGCTGGAGGCGCTTGAGATGGTGCTGCCCGAGCTGTCGCGCGCCGGCGGCACGCTGGTGGCGATGACGCCCGAGACCGGCGGCCGGGCGCTTGCCATGAAGCGCGACCGCGGCCTGCACTATGAGGTGCTGGTGGACGTGGACCTGGCGATCGCGATGGCGTTCGGCATCGTGTTCAGGACGCCGCCGCTGTATGTGGAGCTGCTGCGGCGGCGCGGCGTTGACCTTGCCGAGCGCAGCGGCAACCCGGCTTGGCTGCTGCCCGTCCCCGCCACATTCCTGGCTGGCCAGGACGGGACCGTGTGCCGGTCCTGGGTGAACGTGGACTTCACTCAGCGCGCCGAGCCGACCGAGATTTTGGAAGCGCTGAACGGGCTGCAAGCCCTTCAAAGCCTTTGAGCGCCGCGGCTCGGCAGCGCGGTTCCGGCCATGCAATGCGTCTTTGAAAGCGAACCAGGAGCGGCATGGGTGCGCTCGAAGCGATCCGGCGTTGCCGGGTCGTCGCGGGCGTCCTGGTGCTGCTGCACCTCGGGCTGGCGCGACGCCGCAAACGGCGGGCCTGTTGATCGCGCTCGGGCAGGACGGCTCCGCCGTGGCCTGGCGCGGCCTGGGAGGCGATCGGCATGGCTCGCGCTCAACGCCTGGTTCTGGTCCGGTTTCGCGCTGGCGCGGCCGGAGCCGCCGTGCCGCGGGCGCGCGGCGGCGAGGTTTGCCTGCTTGGGGCGTCCGCCATCCTCGGCACGGCGTGCATTCCCTTCCTGATTCTGGCCTTGCGCGCCGGCCAAGACAAGGCCCGGGTAGCATCAGGGACCGTGCCCAGCCCGGGCCGTGCGGCCCGGCGCATGTTGGTGCCAAGCGTCGTAGCAGGCGTCTTGGGCCTGGCAGGCTTCGCCGCCGGCTCCTTTGATCCAAGGATGAAATCCTGATGTGTCTCCTGCCCTTGGCCACTCCCCTGTCCGCGGGCTGCGGCGCGCAGGAAGCACCTTGCACCTGCGTGGGACCGGAAGGGGGCGGCCGACAGGCCGGGCCGGTCTGCCGGCAAGCCCGGCGGCGCCGTCCGCCTGGACGGTCAGGGCGTCTCCTTCGTCGCGCAATGCCCACGCGCGGCCTGCCCAAGGGATGCGGCGGCCCTCGGCAGCCGGACGGCGCGGCATGATGCGGCCGGGCCTTCTCCACCCTTCGAGGATCGTCACCGCCGCGGGCGGCGGGGCCACGGCGGGCCGCGTCCGGCGCTGGGTGGTCCGACGGTTGTACAACCACCTTGCCCGGGTCTACCCGCTCCGGGAATGGACGACGATGAACTACGGCTACACGGTCCTGCCGGGAGAGGCGCCCTTGGCGGCGGCGGTGCCCGCGGACGCGGCGGAGCGGAACGGCTTGCAGC
>CAXTUQ010000850.1:0-2232 GCA_964247405.1 uncultured Acetobacteraceae bacterium | reverse complement strand
GGAGGGGACGGTGCTGGTGGTGAGGGGGCGAGGGAACCAATGATTTTGCCCGACTTTTTGCGGGTATGCTGTGCTGAGCCAATACTGGGCGTTCCGCTCCTGCCAAACAGAACGGATGCAATAGGTGTCCCCGTTCGGGCCGACAGGCATCGAGCAGCGGTAAAGCATCTTTTGGCCGTATTTGTTCCACCGCGCGGCTTCCAACGAGGACGTGTGTGGATGCTGCAAGAGCGCGTCCCGCAACATGGTCCAGTTGTTGGCATCATAGCCGATGCTGTGGAAAAACTTGCTTTTCCCGAGGGCTTCCGGCGTGGCATTCGGATCGGTGGTCAGCAAGTAAAGGATGATCTTCGCCGAGTCGATGCGGAAACTCATCCGGCATCCGTTTGCGAAAACCGTCCGAAAATGTCAGGCGGCTTTGAGGTCTTCGCCAGCAACGATCAAAACGTCTTCCACAGGGGTCGAGAACTCGACGCCATAGCTGCCGTCCTCATAGACATCCACGATGACCCCGCGCGTCCCCGCCGGAAACGTCATGTCGTCGCTGACTTGCGGCGTGCGCAGCCGAACCGCGTGGAACGCCGGGAACGTGGTCGGGTGCTTCGATCCTGATTTGGTATGGGATTCCATCAGCAAGCCACCCTTTTGATCTCCACGGTATCGCATGACTCTGCCCCATCCCCAAGTCTGATCCGCAAGCCGGCACCCCCAAGCCGCCGCGAACTGCAATTCCGCCAGCCAGATAGGCAGTTTCTCTGCCGCATCAGCGTGTCGATTGATCCGCCTGCGCCGAGGTTGTATGTGGCATCCAGGCTGATGCTGCCTGCCGCTCGCGCCCGGAAGGGATGGTGAAAGCATCGTTGAGGCTTCCCGCGTCGCGATCCCTCTTGATCGGCGAATGCGTCAGCAATACGGGCACTGACGGCTCCATTCGCCAAGATCGAGGAGGATTTTGATGCGCAGCCCCGACCCTAAAACGATGGCGAAGGCTCTTCGGGCGTCACTTGGCCAACGCCAGATCGACATTTCGCACGGCGCCGCACTGGATATCGTGGCGGCCCAGTTTGGCCTGGAAAACTGGAACGTCCTGGCCGCCGCGACGAAGGACGCGGGTGCGCCCGAAGACGTGCGGTTCGGCCGGGCCAGCCCCGTCATGCGGGTGTTCGACGAGGCCAAGGCCCGGGAGTTCTACCTTGATTTCCTGGGCTTCACGCCCGACTGGGAACACCGCTTTGGCGACAATTTCCCGCTTTACGCCCAGGTATCCCGTGCGGGTCTGACCATTCATCTCAGCGGGCATCATGGCGATGCCAGCCCGGGGTCAACGGCGTTCGTGACCGTTCACGGGGTGCGCCGTTTTCAGCAGGAATTAGCGCGGAAAGATTATGCCTACGCTAAACCGGCGCTGGAGGAATTGCCTTGGGGGCTGGTGATGACGGTAACGGACCCGTTCAGCAACCGCATCCGGTTCTGCGAGGAAAAGCCTGCTCCGTGACGTCGGCACCGCAAAGGCAACGCTAAGCCGCCGCAAACTGCAACTCCGCCAGCCGCGCATACAGCCCCCCCTGCCGCACCAGCGCCTCATGCGACCCGGTCGCCACCACGCGCCCCGCGTCCATCACCACGATGCGGTCGGCCCGACGCACCGTCGCCAGCCGGTGCGCGATCACCAAGGTTGTGCGGCCCTGCGCCAGCACGGCCAGGGCGTGCTGGACCGCGGCCTCGCTTTCGGCATCGAGCGCGCTGGTCGCCTCGTCCAGCAGCAATACCGGGGCGTCGCGCAGCAAGGCGCGGGCGATGGCGACGCGCTGCCGCTGGCCGCCGGACAGGCGGATGCCGCGTTCGCCCAAGAAGGTGTCGAACCCCTGCGGCAGATCGTCCAGGAACCCAGCGGATGCCGCCCGGGCGGCGGCGCGCACGTCGGCGTCCGACGCGTCGGGGCGGCCGTAGCGGATGTTGTCCCACACGTCGGCGCCGAAGATCACCGGGTCTTGCGACACCAGGCCGATGCGCGCCCTCACGGCGCCGGGGTCGGCGTCGCGCACGTCCACGCCGTCCAGCAGCACGCGCCCGGCGGCCGGATCGTAGAAACGCAGCAGCATCTGGAACACGGTGGTCTTGCCCGCGCCGCTCGGCCCCACCAGGGCGACGGTCTCGCCGGGTTCAACGCGCAAGGTGAACCCGTCCAGCGCGGAGGCGTCGGGGCGGGACGGGTAGCGGAAGGACACGGCG
>CAXTUQ010000849.1:0-2234 GCA_964247405.1 uncultured Acetobacteraceae bacterium | reverse complement strand
CATCTGTAACGCGCATCCGCCCCGGCTCGCCCATGCCTATGCGCGCGGGATCGAGTTCGTGGCGCCCGGCAGCATCATCGCCGTGGCCGATCCCGCCATCAGCAGCGAGGACCATGCCGAGCTGCTGTTCAAGCTCGGCCTGCTGGAAGGGCACCTGATGGTCGGGCGCGAGCTGGTCGACGCCAAGCAGACCCAACTGGCCCTGCCGCATTTCGGCCACCCGATCCGGGAGCTGTACGACGACATCTCCGGCGAGCTGACCCGTCGCGGCGTCACCGGCTTCGACGGCGAGCTGATCGCGCTGGAAGCGCTGGCCGCAGGCAAGCCGACCGACCCGGCGACCACGGCGCAGTACAACAAGGTGATCGGCATCATCGCCGCCGTGCGCGCCACGGTGCCCGCCGGGCTGCTCGACAACGAGCGCTTCGTGCTGGGGGTGCTGGGGGAGGTCGCGACCATCTCCGCCGAAGACTACAGCGAGTCCATCGAGGGCAACCGCATCGAGAAGCCGGTGGAGTACCACGACAGCCGCGGCTACCTGGCCTATGCCGACCGGGAGCTGCGCCGGCTGGAAGGCCGCCCGGCCCTGCGCGGCGACCCGGGCCTCACGCTCGCGCGGGCCAAGCTCACGGAGATGCGCGCCGTCACCGGCTCGCTGCTGCCGCCGGAGCGCCCGGTGCTGTCGGTCGCCGCCTACAAGGCGATCGTCGCGCAGTTCAAGCAGGCGGCAACCGCGGCTCGCGCCTGACCCGGCGGCGGCTCGCTTGAGGATCTGATCGGGTGCACGGCGTTTATTCCGACACCGCCCTGGTGCTGCCGGGCGACTGGCTGGTTTGGCTGGCGACCAGCGCAGTCCGGGTGGCGCTCTACCGGCTGCAGGGCTGGCACGGCCCGCTCCGGCTGCTGCATGTCGGCGGCAGCGCCGTGTTCTTCGGCGCCATCGTGTTGCTGGACCTGCGGCTGCTGGGCCTCTTGGGCCGTGACATCGCGCTCGACGCGCTGGCGCGGCTTGTGCTGCCCATCACCCACGCGGCGTTCGCGCTTGCGATGCTCACGGGGGTGCTGCTGTTCCTGTATGACCCGATCCAGACCGGCAGCCATAGCTGGTTCCTGCCCAAGCTGCTGCTGCTCGCCGCCGCCCTGGCCAACGCGGCGGTGTTCAGCTTTCCCAAGCGCATCGGCCTGCGCCGCATCGGCGGCGGCGCGCTGACCCGGCACGCCCGGCTGGCCGGTGCATTGTCGTTGATCCTGTGGACCGGCGTGGTCGCCACCGCGACCGCAAACCACGAGGAGCGGCCCCTGGTGCGGGGACGCAGCATCAGCCGGCCCTCCTTGACCTCCGAATAAAAGCCGTCAAAGGGAGTCAAGAGCCAAGTCCGATGGATTCGTGGTGTTGGCGACCGTGTTGACGGAGTTTGCGTGCCGACTCGACCGCTTCGCACCCATCAGGCCCATGTGGCCGCCATCGTCCAGGCCATCGCCGCCGGGGAGGCCGCCGACGTTGCCGACATCCTGGCGGCCGTCACCCCCGGCGGCGGCAAGAGCCTGCTGCCGGTGATCGCCGGCGCCGCGCTGGTCCGCGCGGGCATCATCGACCGCATCTGCTGGGTGGTGCCGCGGGACAGCCTGCGCCTGCAGGCGGAGGAGGCGTTCGCCGACCCGGCCTGGCGCACCGCGCTGGACCACGCCTTGTCGGTTCGCGCCGCCGGCAACGACCCGGACCCGTGCCGCGGCCTGGCCGGCTACGTCACGACCTACCAGGGCGTCGCCGCCGCCCCGGACCTGCACTTGGCCGAGTTCCGCCGCCACCGCTACCTGCTGATCGTGGACGAGGTGCACCACCTGCCGGCGCTGTCCGACATGACGCCCGAACCGCCGGTGCCGGGCGCCGACGCGGGCGCTGACGAAGCGTCCGGCTGGAGCCGCGCCTTGCAGCCCCTGCTGGAAACCGCGCGGCTGCGCCTCCTGCTGTCCGGCACGCTGGAGCGGGCGGACGGGCGCGGCATCCTGTGGCTGCCATACCGCGCGGGGCGGCGGACGGCGACCCGGGAAGTGGACATGGCGGCGCCGGGCTGGGCCGTGGTCGGCTACAGCCGTGCCCAGGCCTTGGCGGAGCGCGCCGTGCTGCCGGTGACATTCGGCGCGCTGGACGGGGAAGCGCGCTGGCTCGACCCGGAGATCAAGCAGCCCGACGGGTCGCCGGCGGAGGTCGGGCCGCACCGGCTGTTCGGCCA
>CAXTUQ010000848.1:0-2242 GCA_964247405.1 uncultured Acetobacteraceae bacterium | reverse complement strand
GCGATGGACTGTGCCAGCGCCTCCGTCGAGCCGTTGCGGGAGTAGAAGGCGATCAGAAGGTTGGTTGCCATATTATGCTCCTTGTGAGGGATGTGACGGAGAAGCAGGTCAGCCGCAAGATGCGGCGGCGCGCAGGGTCAGCACGGTGCCCCAGGGGTCAACGAGATGATGCCCGGCCTCGCCGGCCCGCTTGGCGATGCCCGCCAGCGCCGGCTCGTCCGCGATGTCCAGCGTGATCGACGCGAGACCGGCGCGCGCCGGGTCGCGCCGGCCTGTGCCGGGGCTGCACCAGGTGTTGGCGGCGATGTGGTGGTGGTAGCCGCCGCTGGATAGGAAGGCGGCGCTGTCCCAGGCCGCCGTGAGGTCCAGGCCGAGCGCATCGCCGTAGAAGCGCACGGCCTCTCCCACGTCGCCGACCCGCAAATGGACGTGACCGACCCGCGTGCCGGGCGGTGCGCCCGTCCACGGCGTTGCGGCGGCGCGGAGCAGGCCCGGCATGTCGAGCGGCCGGTTGGCCATCTCGACCCGGCGTCCCGCCCCCTCGTCGCGCCAGTGCCACTCCGCACGCGGCCGGTCGGCATACACCTCGACGCCGTTGCCCTCGGGGTCGTGGAGATACGCCGCCTCGCTCACCAGGTGGTCGGCGCCGCCGTCGAGCCGGCCGCCCCGCGCTCGGAAATGCGCGAGCCAGCGCCCCATGTCGGCGCGCGACGGCAGCAGAAAGGCGGTATGGAACAGCCCGGCCGCGGCCGTGTCGTCCGGCAGCGCGTCGGGCCGGTGCAGCAATTCCAGGAACGCGGCGCCGCCGGCGCCCAGGCGGACGGCGTCGCCCTCCTGCGCGACCACCTCAAGCCCGATCACGTCGCGGTAGAATGCTGCCAGGCGATGGAGGTCGCGCACGGCGAGCGCCACTCCACCGATGCGCAGCCATTCGGCGGCGCCCTCCGTCTCAGGGCCGGGCGGATCGAGTGGGCGTGGCTGTGCGAGCGTGTCCATGGGTCTGCCTCGGATGCAATGGCTGACCCGCAACGTGGTGCGTCGTCCGGCTATGGGGAATGCCGGACTGCTCCGGGCATTCGATACCTGTTATATCGACTGCATGGACCGGTTCCTGCAGCTTGCCGCTCTCGTGCGCACCGTGGACCGCGGCAGCCAGGCCGCGGCGGCGCGGGAGCTTGGCGTCACCGCGGCCATGGTCGGGCGCTACATCCAGGCGCTGGAGAACCGGCTGGGCGCCCGGCTGCTCAACCGCACCACGGCGCGGCAAAGCCTGACGGAGGCCGGGGCCGCCTTCTACGCCCGCGCCAGCTTCATCCTGGAGCAGATGGAGGAAGCGGAAACGAGCGCCGCCGACCGGCAGGCGGAGCCGCGCGGCACGCTGCGGGTCAACGCGCCCATGAGCTTCGGCACGCGCCACCTCGCCGCCGCCATCGCCGAGTTCAGCCGGGAGAACGAAAGGCTGCGGGTCGATCTGGTGCTCAACGACCGCGTGGTGGACCTGGTCGAGGAGGGCTACGACGTAGCGGTGCGGATCGGGGTGCTGGCGGACAGCGGCCTAATCGCCCGGCGCTTGTCGCCCTGCCGCCTCGTCCTGTGCGCCGCGCCGGGCTACCTGGAGCGCCGCGGCTGGCCGGCGGCCCCGGCGGACCTGCAGGGGCATGACTGCCTGGTGTATGCCTATGCCAGCCACGGCGCCACGTGGCGCTTCGGTGGCGAGACTGGGGAGCAGGAGGTCCGGGTGTCCGGCAGCCTGGTGGCCAACAACGGCGACGCGCTGATGGCCGCGGCCCTGGCCGGCCAGGGCATCATCCTGCAACCCACCTTCATCGTCGGCGAGGCGCTGCGGGAGGGTCGGCTGCTGCCGGTGCTGCCGGGTTGGCGGCCGGTGGACTACAGCATGTACGCCGTCTATCCCTCCGCCCGGCACCTGTCGCCGAAGGTGCGGCGCTTCGTCGATTTCCTCGCCGCCCGGTTCCGCGACCCGCCGCCTTGGGACGCCGGCATTGAACGGCCTGGCCCGGCGGGGTAGGCTGCGCGATGTTCCCTCGCTTTGCACCGCCCAGCGATGCTTGAGGTCGCCACCGTCGTCGGCAGCGCGATCCTGCCGCACGTCCCCGCCCTGGCCCGGCTGCGCCGCATCGTGTTCCGGGATTGGCCCTACCTCTACGACGGCGACGATGCCTACGAGGCCGAATACCTCGCCACCTACGCGCGCTGCCCCCAGGCGGCGCTGGCCGTCGCC
>CAXTUQ010000847.1:0-2242 GCA_964247405.1 uncultured Acetobacteraceae bacterium | reverse complement strand
CCTCATACGCCACCGCCCGCGCCGCCGCCAAGTCGGCCCCGGTGCCGCAGCTCGTCAGCACCCGCCCGCCATCGGCCAGCAGGTGCCCCCCCTCCACCCGCGTGCCGGCCTGGAATACCAGCGCGCCCGGCACCGCCGCGGCGGCGCTGAGGTCGCCGATGTCGGACCCCGGCTCGGGCGCCGCCGGGTAGCCCGGCGCGGCCATCACCACCGCCACCGTCGCGGCGTCGTTCCAACGCAGGTCGAATCGGCCCAGCTCCCCGTCGCAGGCGGCCAGCAGCGCCGGCAGCAAGTCGCTGCGCAGCCGGGGAAGCAGCGCCTGGCACTCCGGGTCGCCGAAGCGCACGTTGTACTCGATCAGCTTGGCCCCGTCCGCCGTCAGCATCAGCCCGGCGAACAGGACCCCGCGGAACGGCGTGCCGCGCCGCGCCATCTCGGCCAAGGCGGGCCGGATGAACCCGTCCATCGCCGCCGCGGGGTCGAAGCCAGGCACCGGGGAGATCGCGCCCATGCCGCCGGTGTTCGGCCCGGTGTTTCCGTCCCCCAGCCGCTTGTGGTCCTGCGCCGCGCCGAGGAACACGGCGTCCGTACCGTCGCACAGCGCGAACAGGCTGACCTCCTCG
The DNA here is from genome assembly GCA_964247405.1 of uncultured Acetobacteraceae bacterium. Classification (GTDB taxonomy): domain Bacteria; phylum Pseudomonadota; class Alphaproteobacteria; order Acetobacterales; family Acetobacteraceae; genus CAHJXG01. The sequence continues at coordinate 1,619 of CAXTUQ010000847.1, read as the reverse complement.
CCCTGGAGGCACTCCTCGACCACCAGGGCCGCGCCGCTGTCGCCGAACGCGCGGTCCCGCATGATTGAATCGAGCGCGGCCTCCGCCTCCTCGACGGTCGCCGCCACCACGACGCCCTTGCCAGAGGCCAGGCCGTCCGCCTTCACCACGACCGGGGCGCCACGGCGGCGGATGAACCCGCGCGCTGCCTCGGCGTCGGTGAACTGCTCCCACAGCGCGGTCGGGATGGCGGCGGCGTCGCAAAGCTGCTTGGCAAACGCCTTGCTGCCTTCCAGTTGCGCGGCGGCGGCGGTCGGGCCGATGCAGCGGATGCCGGCCTCCGCCATCGCATCCGCAAGACCGGCGACCAGCGGCCCCTCGGGGCCGGGCACGACCAGGTCGATCTCGTTGTCGCGGGCGAACTGCACCAGGCGCTCGGTGTGCAGCGCCGCGATGCCGATGTTCTCCGCGATCAGCGCGGTGCCCGGGTTGCCCGGCGCCACCCACAGCTTGGTCAGCAGCGGCGACGCCGACAGTGCCCAGGCCAGCGCATGCTCCCGGCCGCCCGAGCCGATCACCAGAACCCGCATCCCGCCCTCCGCTTCTCAGTAGGGCGCGTGTAGCATAGGTTCGCCGCATGGACGATCTGAAGGCAGCGCCCAGCAATATCCCGGAATACACGGTGTCGGAGATCTCCGGCGCGGTGAAGCGCACGCTGGAGGGCGCGTTCGGCCGGGTCCGCGTGCGCGGCGAGATCACCGAGTTCAAGCGCTACCCGTCCGGCCACATGTACTTCTCGCTGAAGGATGAAGGCGGCAAGATCAGCGGCGTCGTATGGAAGGGCACCGTGTCGCGCCTGAGCCTCACGCCGGAGAACGGCGTCGAGGTGATCGCGACGGGCCGCGTGTCGTCCTACGGGGAACGCAGCTCCTACCAGCTCATCGTTGACCGCATGGACTACGCCGGCGCCGGGGCGCTGCTGGCGCGGATCGAGGCGCTGCGCACGCGCCTGGTGGCGGAAGGGCTGTTTGATGCCGAGCGCAAGCGGCGCATCCCGGCGCTGCCCGCCGTCGTGGGCGTCGTGACCTCGGCGCAGGGTGCGGTGCTGCAGGACATCAAGACCACCATTGCGCGCCGCTTTCCCCGCCCCATCCTGGTCTGGCCCGTCCCAGTGCAAGGGGAAGGCGCCGCCGCCCGCATCGCCGCCGCCATCGCCGGCTTCGACCGCCTCCCCCCCGGCGGCGCCGTGCCCCGGCCCGACGTGCTGATCGTCGCCCGCGGCGGCGGCAGCCTGGAGGACCTGATGGCCTTCAACGACGAGGCCGTGGTCCGCGCCGCCGCCGCCTGCCGCATTCCGCTGATCTCCGCCGTGGGGCACGAGACCGACCACACGCTGATCGACCTCGCGTCCGACCGCCGGGCGCCGACGCCGACGGCCGCGGCGGAGTTGGCCGTGCCGATGCGTGCCGAGCTGCTGGCCACCGTGGCGCAGGAAGCGGCCCGGCTGTCCGCCGGGCTGCACCGGATGACGCAGGAGCGGCGCCTGCGCCTGGGCCGGGCCGAGCGTGGCCTGCCGGACCTGCCCAACCTGCTGGGCGGCGCGCGGCAGCGCCTGGACGACCGGGCGCAGCGGCTGGAGA
>CAXTUQ010000846.1:0-2245 GCA_964247405.1 uncultured Acetobacteraceae bacterium | reverse complement strand
CGGCGGCTTTCCGGCATGGCGGAGAGGGCGCGGCTGGCCCCTGCGCTGGCTGGAACGGGGACTGCCTGCATCCCGCTCCGTGGCCCGCGCGGCCATGGTGCCGCCAAGACGGCGCGGGGGCGCAGGCGCGTGGCCCTGGCCGACGCCGGCGGCACGGGGACGGCTTCGCCATTCTTCTCGGCGGAGTGGGCGCACAAAAGCAACAATGCCCAGGTGATCACCATGGGCGCCTGGGTGATCGAGCCGGAACGCTCCAGCCCCAAGGTGGCGCGCATCAAGGCGTTCGAGGCCGCCGGACGATGAAGCGGCCGGGCCGTAAGCCCGCGCGGCCTGCGCTCAGAAGGTCACGGTGGTGCGCAGCCCGAACACCGCCGCGTCGCCCAGCCGCTTCGCCGGGTTCTGCGGGTTCGGCACGCCGCCGTTCAGGTTGAACAGGTATTGCGCCGTGGGCTGGACCTGCCACCAGGGCGCGATCTGGGCCTGGTACGTCACTTCCAGCACCGTCTCGGCCCGGCGGATCGGGTAGTCGTCACCGGTGAAGCGCGCCGTATCGGCGTCGAGCTTGCTTGCCGTGTCGCTGATCCGGGCGTAGGCGACGCCCAGCCCCACGGTGTCGCTGTTGCGCCCGGCGATCAGGCCTTTGTAGGTCACGCCCGCGTCGGCGTAGAAGTTGACCAGGTTGCGGTCGCCCGGTGCGCCCATGACGCGGACGAACACGCCGGCGCCGTCCCCCTTGGTCCCCGGCTTGCGCCAAACGAGCTGGTCCGCCACGGCATACAGGCCATAATCGCCGCGCCGGTTGCGGCCGATGGCGCCCGTGCCGCCCGGGTCGGCCAGCGACTCGCCACTGGCGTTGCGGCGCTGGTCGGCGAAGTTCTGCGAGTTGTAGTAGGCGCCGAACTTGTAGGTGCCGGGCAGCCCCGTCGCGCCGTCCCCCTGGTTCAGCCCGTACTGCACCTCCGCGATGGCGAACACGCCGTCGCGCAGGCGGAAGGCGGTGCCGGAAGGGTTGCGTTCCTGCGGGAAGCCGCGGCCGGGGCCGGCCGGGTCGCCGTTGAACACCCCGACCAGCAGGCTGATGTCGTCACGGGGGATGTACTTCACCCGCACCCCGGGCGCGGCCAGCGGAAAGGACGGCCCGCCGGACGGCAGGTCGATGCTGGGAAAAGTGCTCCAGCCAAAGGTGTGGTTCAGGAACAGGCCGGCATATTGGCTGAGCATGAACTCCTGGTCGGCCGCGAGCTGGCCCACGCGGACGGCCAGCATCTTGTCGAGCAGCACCTGCTCGTACCACAACTCGAACAGCAGCGTGCCGCGCAGCGCCTCGATGCCGCTCACCGTGTTCAGGTTGTTGCCGAGGTCGTTCAGGCTGAGGCCGCGGCCGTGGATCTGGTAGCCCGTCGCGTTGAACGTGCCGCCTGTCAGGCCGAACGCCTTTTCCGCGTCGAGGCCGACGCCGAACTGGGTCAGCCCTTCGTAGATCACGCCCTGCCGCACGCCGCCGATCGGGTTGCCGAACACCTCGCTGGTTTCCGTGAGGCCGAAGGTGATGCCGAGGTCGGCCAAGCGGCTGCGGATGCCGCCCGGGTCGCCGAACAGGTTGGCGCGGTCCCAGACCCCTGGGGCCACCTCCTCGCCCGGCTTCACGCCCGACTGGCCGCCGGGAGTGGCCTGCCGGCTTTCGGCTGCCCCAGGCTCGATTCGCTCGCTCGGCCCCGGCGCGGTTTGCGCCGCCGGGCTTGCGCCGGTTTGGGCGAAGGCGGGGCCGGATGCCAGGGCGCTCGCCATGGCGAGAAGGCCCGCGGCGGCCCGCCCCCGAGCGCAACACCCGGTCAAGCCCGGCCCCATGCCTGGCGCTGTCGTTGTGTGATCCATGGGCATCCCTGGCTCGTCCTTTCAAACCCGACCCTGATAGATGCGAATGAGAGTCGTTTGCAATAACCTCGCAAGGCCTGCCATGTGGCCTTCCGCCCAAACAGGCAAGCGCGAGCCGGCCAGGACACCACGCGGTGGCTTCCAAAACGCCTGCCCATGGGCGCGCAAGAGAACGGCATCGTTGCGGAATTGCCAGGAACACAGCAAATCTCTGCCCTGGCAGCCTCCGTAGGCATATTCCCTCTTAAGTTGTCCCTGTCCCTTGCAGTATCCAAAAGGCCGTTTCCAATTGCGATCATGGGGGCGGGGCAGCAGCCCGGCGGACACGGGCGGACCAGCGGCTATGACACTTGCAAGCATCGATCAAGCC
>CAXTUQ010000845.1:0-2253 GCA_964247405.1 uncultured Acetobacteraceae bacterium | reverse complement strand
GGCAGGCAACCTGCTGGCCGATCTCGGCATAAAGGTGCCGCGCGGCGCCGATGCCGGGGCGGCAGGCGCGCGGCAGCGCCGCGATGCCGGCGTCGGCCCGTTGATACAGCGTTTCGGCCCGGTGCAGCAGGGCCTCCACCACGCCGGCCAGCGCCGGGCCGAAACTCGGGCAGGCCAGCCAGGCGTCCGGGTCGATGCCCTTGGCGCGCAGCCAGTCCTGCGGCAAATAGAGCCGGCCCGCCCGCGCGTCCTCCCCCACGTCGCGGGCGATGTTGCTGAGCTGCATGGCGATGCCGAGGTCGCAGGCGCGGGCCACGCCCTCCGCCGACCGTTCGCCCATCAGCATCGCCATGGCCGCGCCGACCGCACCGGCGACCCGGGCGGCGTAAGCCTCAAGCTCCGCCAGGCTGTCGTAGCGGCGGGCGGCGGCGTCCCACGCGAAGCCCTCCAGCAGCGCGTCCAGCAGGGTGCGCGGGATGGCGTGGCGCAGCACGACCGCGGCGAGCGCCCGGTCGGCGGCGATGGGCCGGGGACGCCCGGCATAGGCGGCGTCGAGCCGCGCCCGCAGCTCCGCAATCGCCGCGCCCGCGTCGCCGCCAAAGTCGCCGGCATTGTCGATCAGGTCGTCCGCCACCCGGCAGAACGCATACAGCGCCGTGGCCGGCTCATGCACCCGGCGCGGCAGCAGCAGCGAGGCCGCGAAGAAGCTGCGCGACCCGCCGCGCAGCAGGTCCGCGCAGGCGTTGAGGTCGGCGCTATCGAGCCAGTTCTGCGGCATGGGGCACCACGGCATCAAGGACACGCGCCGAACTCAGGACGCCGGGCAGGCCGGCACCGGGGTGAGTGCCAGCGCCGACGAGGAACAGGCGGTCCACCTCCTCGCTCCGGTTGTGCGGGCGGAACCAGGCGGACTGGGTGAGCAGCGGCTCCATGCCGAAGGCGGCGCCGCGGACGGAGAGCAGGCGGTCGTGGAAGTCCTGCGGCGTCATGACGTGCTGGGTGACAACCGCGTCCTCCAGCCCCGGCAGGATCGTCTCGCCCAGCACGCGGGCCAGGGATTTTCGATACGTCTCCGCGGTCGCCGCCCAGTCCGTGCCGCTGGCCAGGTGCGGCACCGGGGACAGGACGTAGAACGCGTCGCAGCCCGGCGGCGCCAAGGACGGATCGGTCGCGGTCGGGCGGTGCAAGTACAGCGAGAAGTCCTCGGCCAAATGATGCCGCTTGAAGATGTCCCGCAGCAGCTCGCGGTAGCGCGGGCCGAGCAGGATGGTGTGGTGCGCCACGTCCGGGTACTGCCGCCGCGTGCCGAAGTACCAGACGAACAGGCTCATGGAGTAGCGCGCCCGCTCGATGCGGCGGTCGGTCCAGCGGCGGCGGTGCTGCGGCGCCAGCAGATGACGGTAGGTCCAGGCTGCATCGGCGTTGGACACCACGATGTCGGCCGGAACCACGGCGCCCGAACGCAGGCGCACCCCCGTGGCGGCGCCCCGGTCCACGGTGATCTCCGCCACCTCCTGATTGCAGCGCACCGCGCCCCCCTGCCCACGGATCAGGTCCACGAGGCCCGTGACCAGCGCCCCGGTGCCGCCCATGGCGAAATGCACGCCCCAGCGCCGCTCCAGAAAGGCGATCAGCGCGTAGATCGAGCTGGCGCTGAACGGGTTGCCACCGACCAGCAGCGGGTGGAAGCTGAGCGCCACGCGGAGCCTCGGGTCGCGGACGTGCTTGGCGACCAGGCGGTGCACGCTGCCGAGGCTGCCGAGCCGCAGCAGGTCCGGCACGACCCGGGCCATGTCGGTCCAACGGTCGAAGGGCTTGTCGCCCAACTGCTCGAACCCCACGCGGAAGATCGCCTCGCTGCGGGCCATGAAGCGCTCGTAGCCAGCAACGTCGGCCCGGCTGAAGCGGGCGATCTCCGCCCGCATGGCCTCGGCGTCGCCGGTGTAGTTGAACTCGGTGCCGTCGTGGAAGCGGATGCGGTAGAACGGGGTGATGGGCCGCAAATCCACGTCGTCCGACAAGCGCCGGCCGCACAGCGCCCATAGTTCCTCCAGCAGGAACGGCGCGGTGACGATGGTGGGGCCGGCGTCGAAGGTGAAGCCGTCCTGGCGGATCACGGAGGCGCGTCCGCCGGGCGCGTCGAGCTTCTCCAGTACCGTCACATGGTAGCCCCGCGCCCCGAGCCGCACCGCCGCGGCCAGCCCGCCGAAGCCGCTGCCGATGACGACGGCGTGAGGCGGGGGGGCGTGGGGC
>CAXTUQ010000844.1:0-2254 GCA_964247405.1 uncultured Acetobacteraceae bacterium | reverse complement strand
GTGGGGGCGTTGTATCCGTGAGGGTGGGTCAGGCGCCTGGACGCCGCGCGTTTCGCGCCGCGCGGTAAAGCACCATGCGGCGGAAGGGGTGCCCTTCGGGCAAGACGGGATAGTCGAAGCCGCCCTCCGGGTCATGCGTCATGCCGATCCGCTCCATGACCCGGCGCGACGCCCAGTTGCCCGGCACGGCGAAGCTCACGACCTCCGGCAGGGCTAGCGGACCGAAGGCGTGGGCGAGCGCGGCGCGGGCCGCTTCCGTGGCGTAGCCCTGGCCCCAATGCGCGCGTGCCAGCCGCCAGCCGGTTTCCACGGCCGGGGCGAAGGGGGCGGCGAAGGAAACGTGCTTGAGGCCCACGAAGCCGATGAACGGCGCGATCCCGGGCGCCTCCACGGCCCAGAAGCCGAACCCGTGCGTTGCGATGTGCTTTTGGAGCTGGGCGGCCTGGGCGTCGCTTTCCTCGCGGGTCAGGGTGCCCGCGAACCAGCGGCGCACCTCGGGATCGGCGTTCAGGGTGGCGAAGGGGGCGAGGTCCGTGTCGCGCCAGGGGCGCAGCAGCAGGCGCGGGGTGCGCAGTTCCGTCATGCCGGGGTCGTTCGGGCTTCGCTCACCCGATGAGCGCTTTGCGGAGAATGTCGTTCAGCCTGGTCTGCCAGACCGGCCCACCCTCGCGCAGCTTCGCCAGCACATCCGGGTCCAGGCGGATCGACACCAATTGCTTGGGCGTGTCGCTCTTGGGGCGACCGGCGCGGATGAGCACGCCATTCTCGCGGATTTCGGCCCGTTCGGAGAAATCGTCGGTCAGCTCCGGCGCATCGTCCGGATCAACCCAGGTGCTTTGCCCAGCGGCGTTCGTTTGCATGCGCGTGCCTCTTGGGAAAATGTGCCAGAAGGAAGTCCCAAAAAGACCTGCGCGGTGTTACGCAAGGTCAGTTTTGGTAAAATCATTGCTTTTGTAGAGCAGCTTTGCCTGGTTTGATTTGGCGCAGGCATACGCGAAGCAATCGCCCATGTTCAACGCGGCCGGATGCCGCCCCTTGCCGAATTGGGCATAGGCGTCGAGAGCGATCTCGGACTCTCGCTCTGTGATGGCAACGAACTCGAATTGACCAACGTTCAGGAAGCGCCGCACTTGGGCGCGAGCAGTCGGCACCGGGATGGCATAGGACCGGCAAAGTCCGCTCACCGTTTCCCAAATAGACATGGCGGAGCAAAGCCGTCGTGAAGCTGCCTGCATGCGGCGCGCTAACACGGCGGCGTCGGCCTCTCCCATAATGATGGCGAGCAACGCCGAGGCATCAACAAAGATCAAGGCGGTTCCCCGGACATCTCATCAAAGAAAGCCTTGTCGGCCAGTTCGCCGGTCCTGGGTGGCAGCGGATAAGCCTCACGAAGGGCGGCGAAGCGGTCTTCCAGTGGGATTGTCTGTGCCGCCCGGTCCAATTCAGCCTGCACGGCAAGCCTGACCGCAGCCTGTTTAGATAGGCCGCGCAGCTTTGCAAGCTGCGTCACGAGCGCGGCCGTATCATCGTCCTTGATGTAAAGCGGCATCTCCAAACCTCATGCCAGGATATCCTATCTGAAGATATCCAGATATCCTCGCCGCTGCAATGCGCCCCATCCGCCCGTACGAAATCGCACCCCGTTGCACCCCGGAAAATTGTGCTAGCGTCCCCGCAATGGCCCGGACACCAAGGAGGGAACGCCATGCCGATCCGCAAGCTGCTGCTGCCGCTCACCGGCACCGCCGCCGGGGAGGCCGCGTTGACGACGGCGTTGACCGTGGCGCGGATGTGGGACGCGCACCTGACGGCGCTGCATGTCCGCGTCGATAGCCGGGACGTGGCGCCGCTGGCGGGCGAGGGCCTGTCGGGCGCGATGATCGAGGAAATGATGTCGGCGACGGAAAAGGAGAGCACCGACCGCTCCAACGCCGTGCGCGCGATGTTTGACCGGTTCGTCGCCGCCCACGGCGTCACCGTCGCCGAGCCGTTCAGCCGCGGCGCCACCGCCAACTTCGCCAGCGTCACCGGGCGGGAAGAAGACCTGGTCGCGCAGCTCGCGCGCCTCGCCGACCTCACCGTGGTGCCGCATCCGGAGGCCGGCGACGACGTGTCCAGCAGCGACGCGCTGCATGCCGTGCTGTTCGACAGCGGACGCCCGGTGCTGATCGCACCGCAAAAGGCCGGGCAAGCGATCGGCACCCGCATCTGCGTCGCCTGGAACGGCACGGCGGAGAGCGCCGCCGCCGTGCAC
>CAXTUQ010000843.1:1074-2258 GCA_964247405.1 uncultured Acetobacteraceae bacterium | reverse complement strand
GCGTTGAACGCGTAACGGACGCCCAGCATGACGCTGTGGTTGTACTCCTCGTTGAACCGGACCACCGCCCGCGTCGCGACGCCCGGCGCGAAATACTGGTAGTTGTAGTCGCGGTCGCCCGCCATGCCGAGGAAGCGGTATTCAGCCGTGATGGCCAAGCCCGGCACCGCCGCGAACGGGAACGCCGCGCCGACGATGCCCTGGTACGCGAAGGCGCCCTGCCCCTGGTTGGTGCGGGCCAGCTCACGGAAGCCGCCCGGGAAGCCGGCGGTCGGACCCGAGAAGCCGCTGAGGCGCACGTTCTGGTCCTGCGCCCAAACGTAGCCGGCGCCGACGCCGACATACGGGGTGACGGGGAACGGGAGATAGCCGAACACGTTGGCGAAGCCGAGCACGTTCGGGTCGAAGTCATACAGGACGTTGACCATCCCGCCGTACTTCCGCTCGTTGCCGCCGGCGCCGCTGAAGCCTTGGAGGCCGCCGCCCCTGATGCCGTTGAACTTGTTGTCGCGGTAGTTGCCCTCGACCTCAACCCGCAAGCCGTTGCCGAGGCCGTAGCCGATGCTGAACAGGCCGACGAAGCCCGTGTCGGTCTTGATCCTCGTACCGCTCGTGCCGCGCACGTTCAGGTTGGTCTGCGGGATGCCGGCCTGCGGGAAGCCGACAGACTGAACTTTCTCGTCCTGCAGGAAGTTGGCACCAGCGCCGGCGCCGATATAGATACCGCTGATGGCCTCAGCCTTTGCAGCTATGGGGGCGGCCAGGACGGTCGCGGCCAGTAGCGCGCTGCGGAGCTTCATGCTTTCTCTCCTCAATTACAAACTGCGCGTTCAACGCATCCGGGGGCCTGCGGGACTGTTCCCCCGCCACTCGGTACGCATACCATAACACCGATGAACGCGAGTGCGATAAGGCACTTAATACTTTCGCAACGACTGTATCTGAAAAGACACATAGGACCAAGCAGATATACCACACACCGGCGTGAAATCCTCGTCACGCAGGCTGCGATCGTTTCAACCCTGTGGTTCTTCTCAAACGATGCGCGCCTCGAATGGCGGCAGGAGATCCGGCGCCTCGAACTCCAGCACCCACAGGTCGGGGTCGCGTCCGACCTGCCGGGCCACGTAGGCGTCGGCCTGGTCCTGGTCCACTTCCCCCGGCCCGGTGGCGCGCATCCAGGC
>CAXTUQ010000843.1:0-1064 GCA_964247405.1 uncultured Acetobacteraceae bacterium | reverse complement strand
CACCTGCGACAGCACGCACAGGCCCCCTCGCCCGCGCAGCACGATCAGGATGCCGCCGGCGTCCGGGTCGCCGCTGCGCAGCACGGCGCCGGGCCGCCCGTCCACGTCGCCCATGCGGAGCGCCATCTGCACCCACAGCTTCGCCTTCACCCGCGGTTCCGCCACCCCATGCTCCTTTGCCGCCATCAAAGGTTCCATGTGGCGCGCGTGACGCCATATCCCAGCCGCTGCCGGGCAGCGGCTTGATGCCATTGCCTTGAAGCCGGCGCATGGCGCTGCCACAACTGGCGGAAGGAGGCTGCGATGGCTGATCCCAAGACCCTGACGCCGGCGCAACGCGCATACGAGCAAAAGCGGGCCGCGAAGGCGGGCAAGTCGCTGGAAAGCTGGCTGGACGAGAAGCAGAAGCGCGCCGCTGCCGAGGCCAAGGCCACAGCACCGCCGCCGCCGAAGAAGAAGCCCGGCCTGATCTCGCGCCTGCTGGACCGCGCGCACAAGCCGCTCTGAGGCCAATCGCTGCGCACGCCGACTGGAGCGTCGACTCCGGAAAGCGGTGGATGGCTCTTGCCTTGCCGAATGCAGCGGGTTGGCTGCTGCGGGTCGAGCCGGTCGGAGATGTCTCGACGCTGCTCAACCGCCTGCGTGCCCTGGCCCGGGGCGCGCCGGTTGCATTGGGCGTCGATTTCCCCATCGGCTTGCCGCGCGCCTTCGTGGCCCGGCACCTGGATCTCGGCGCTGGCTTCCCAGCGTTTCTGCGCGGGTTGGCGAACCGGCCGGGGTTCCTGTCCGTATGCGGCGCGCTGGAGGAGGTCGGGCCGGCGCGCCCGTTCTACCCGATGCGCGGCGTGCGCGGCATGACCCGGCTGTCGCACGCGCTGGCGCTGGGGCTGGACAGCGCGGCGGGCCTGTCCCGGGCCTGCGATGTCGCGACGCCGCACCGCCCGGCCGGCGCGCCGTTGTTCTGGACCTTGGGTGCGAACCAGACCGGCAAGGCGGCGATCGCGGCGTGGCGCGACCTTCTGCTGCCGGCGCTGGCCGGGCCGCAGCCGCCGGCAGCAGAAGGT
>CAXTUQ010000842.1:0-2269 GCA_964247405.1 uncultured Acetobacteraceae bacterium | reverse complement strand
TGCTCCGACGGCGCGTTCTGATGGCGGCATGATCCACGCAAAGCGCGGGAGAACCACCGAACCGGGGCAATCCCAGTCGTGAAAAGCGCCCCGCTTTGGTCCTTGGCAGGCTCAACGAACGACGGCTTTCGGTCGCAACCGTCGCCGCCTCCAAATGGCCAATATGGGTGCGAAACGGCCCACCAACCCACGGCCGGACGTGGGACTGCTTTGCCCGACAGGCCGGACCTTTCCGCTGCGAACTTGGAAAGTCCGAGAAAGATCGAAGGCCGGCATTCAGACCAAGACGCTACCCTAAACCAGCCACGCTTGACACCACCGGCGCGCAAGGCGGAGCATCCGTTCGCATGCAAACAAAGCCGGCTGCCCCGCGGCCGGCTTGGGAGTTGATCGTGACCGGCACCCCGGCCGCAGACGCGGCGCACCCCGTTCGTGACGATGGCGGCCGCGACGACCGCATCCGCTGCGATGCCTGCCCGGTCATGTGCGTCATCCGGACGGGCCAGGCCGGCGCCTGCGACCGCTACGCCAACCAGGGCGGTGCGCTGGTGCGCGTGGACCCGCACGTGATCCTGAGCCGCACGGTCGCGGACGGCGGGCGGGTCGTCCGGTTCGGCGCGGCGGAATGGGACGGCACGGTGGTCGGCGAGCCGCAGGAGTTCGTAACCGCCATCGGCGCCGGCACCACCTACCCCGACTACAAGCCCGCGCCGTTCATCGTGTCCTCCGCCGTCGATGGCCTCGACATGGTCACGGTCGTGACCGAAGGCATTTTCAGCTACTGCGGCACCAAGGTGAAGATCGACACCGACCGCCACATCGGGCCGGAGCGCGCCCTGGTGCGTGCCGAAGGCGAGCCGGTCGGGCACGTGTCCACCGGCGAGTATGGGTCGCAGATGCTGTCCCTGGGCGGCGTGCACCACCTGACCGGCGGATCGAAGAGGGAGGGGCGCGCGACCTGCGACGCCATGCTGGCGCTGTGCAACGGGGCCGCGGTGGAGCTGGCGGTCGATGGCGGCGCGGCCGTCGTGGTGCAGGCCGGGCAGCCGCCGGTGGTGAACGGCCAGGTGGAGGAGCGGATGCGCGTCGGCTGCGGCTCCGCCACGGTCGGCATGTTCGCCAAGCAGTGGGAAGGCCGGGTGGACGAGGTCGTGGTGGTGGACGACCACATCACCGGCGTGCTGTCGGAGCACCAGGCCGGCAAGCTGCTGGGCATTCCGGGCACCGGCATCCGCATCAAGGGGCGGCGGTCCACGCCGGGCCGTTACTTCCAGGTGGCGCAGCCGGGGACGGGCTGGGGCGGGACCGACATCGCCGACCCGCTGGCGATCCTCGGCCCGTTCGACCCGAAGACGGCGCGTCCGGGCCTGACAATGCTGATGACCTCCACCACCGGGGAGCACCACGCCTACTTCGTGCTGGACGAGGCGCTGCGCCCGGTCGAGCAGGACACGCCCCCGGCGCTGCGCGCCTCCGTCGCGCTGATCCAGGAGAACTGCGCGCCGGCGCTCGCCCCCGTGCGGTTCATGGGGGGCGCCGGCGGCTCGCTGCGGTCCGGCGTGACGGAGAACCCGGTGCGGCTGACCCGCTCGGTCAAGGACGCGCTGACCGTCGTGACCTGCGGCGGCGCCCCGGTGTTCGTCTGGCCCGGCGGCGGCATCACCTTCATGGTCGATGTGAGCCGGGTGCCGCAGGGCGCGTTCGGCTCCGTCCCCACGCCCGCGCTGGTGGCGCCGGTGGAGTTCACCTTGCGCCTGTCGGACTACGCGGCGCTGGGCGGGCACATGGACCACGTGCGGCCCTGGTCCAGCCTGCGGACGGTCGGGGACGGGGTGCGCCAGGCGCAGCGCGGCGGCAATCCCTGGCCGCTGGCCCGGCGGTGAAGGTGCCGCCGCAAACGCGGGCGCTGCCGGACGGCCGGCTGCATTTGCAGCACGGCCCCATCGACCTGATCGTGGAAGTGTTCGCCGACCCGGCCGCGAGGGAAGCGGCGTTCCGGGCGGCTATTCTCCGCTTCGCCACGGTGCTGGACGAGCTGTGCGCCGAACTGGCCGGGCTGCGGGCGCCGGCCGGGCCGGATGCGCCCTCGCTGCACGGCCCGGTGGCGCGGCGCATGACGGCGGCGGTGCAGCCGCACGCGGCCCGGGGCTTCATCACGCCGATGGCCGCGGTGGCGGGCGCAGTCGCGGACGAAATGCTGGCGGCGATGACGGCGGGGGCGTTGTTGCGCCGGGCGTATGTCAACAACGGCGGCGACATCGCGCTCCAC
>CAXTUQ010000841.1:0-2269 GCA_964247405.1 uncultured Acetobacteraceae bacterium | reverse complement strand
CACCACCATCACGCCGTAGGCGGCCGTGCCCATAATATGGCTGTTGTCGTAGCACTCGATCCGCGCGGGCTGCGCGGGCTGCGCGGGCAATCCAAATAGTTCCGCCACGCCCTCCAGCAGCTTGGCTTGCCCGGCGGTCTCCGCCAGCCTGCGCTCCAGCGCCTCCCGTGCGTTGGTCTCGGCGTGCAGCACCACGGCGCGCTTCTCGCCGCGGGCCGGCACGGTCAGCGCGACCCTGCGCCCCGCCTTCATCGACAGCGCCTCCGCCACCAGTTCCTCTTCCGGCAGCGCGTGGTTGAGCAGCACGGCGCCGGGCGCGGGCTTGTCGTCATAGAACTGCGCGACGAAGGCGGCCAGCACGGCGTCCAGCTCCATGTCGCGGGTGTGGGTTGGGAAGAACGCCCGGTTGCCGTTGTTGCGCCCGCCGCGGATGAAGAACACCTGCACGCAGGTCTGCCCGCCGATCTGATGGCCCGCGATCACGTCGGCGTCGGTCAGGCTGGCCGGGTTGATGACCGCGGTGCTCTGCACATTGGTCAGGCCGCGGATGCGGTCGCGGATCGCCGCCGCGCGCTCGTATTCCAGGTGCTCCGCCGCCGCCTCCATCTCGCGCGCCAGTTCCTGCTGCACCGTGTTGGCCTTGCCGCCCAGGAAGGCGCGGGCCTGGTCCACCAGGTGCCCGTACTCCTCCGCGCCGACCCGGCCGACGCAGGGCGCGGAGCAGCGCCGGATCTGGTGCAAGAGGCAGGGCCGGCTGCGGTTGGCGAACACGCTGTCCTGGCAGGAGCGCAGCAGGAACACGCGCTGCATGGCGTTGACCGTCTGGTTCACCGACCACACCGACGCGAACGGCCCGTAGTAGCTGCCCTTGCGCGTGCGCGACCCGCGGTGCTTGACGATCTGCGGGAACGGGTGGTCCTCGGTCAGCATCAGCCAGGGATAGCTCTTGTCGTCCCGCAGCACGATGTTGAACCGCGGCTTCAGCCGCTTGATGAGGTTGGCCTCCAGCAGCAAGGCCTCGGCCTCCGTATGCGTCGTGACGATCTCCATCGAGACCGTTTCCGACACCATGCGCCGCAGCCGCTCGTTCAGCCGGGCGATCTGGGTATAGGAATAAACGCGTTTCTTCAGGCTCTTGGCCTTGCCGACGTAGAGCGCGTCGCCGCGGGCGTCCAACATGCGGTACACGCCGGGGCTGAGCGGCATGGTCAGCAGCGCGTGCTCGATCACCGCGACGCCCTTCGGTCCGTCGCCCGGGCTGGCCGGTGTGGCCAAAGCGAGATTAGGGGCAGGGGAGGCCAGCGAAGGATCAACGTCGTGCATGGGGTTCAATAGGGGCGCGAGCGCCCCGGCCTCAAGGGCCTCCGGCCGAGGCAGCCCGGGCTGCCAGGACGATTTTCCATCCCCCGAACCTGTGGACAAGTTTGTGGAAGGGTTGCGGATAACGGGTGTTTTCCCGAGGATTCATTGGCGCTGCACGAGATTGCCCAAACATTGGGCAAATATGCTAGAGCATTGTTTTTGGGCACTTTCTCATTGGGAACATTCTCTGCGCCCAGCGTCGCCGCGCATGTCCCTGCAATCATTGGGAATGCATGGCGGCCCGTGGACAACCAATGCCTCGGCGTCACGGATTGCGGTCGCCGCGGCGACGGACGATGGCGACGCCCGCCGCGGCGGCGTCGGGGAACACGTCGGGCTTCTCGACCTGCACGTGCGCGAACAGGACCCGCGGGTCGGCGAGGCAGGCTGCCGCGATCCGCTCGGCCAGCGTTTCGACCAGCTTGATGTGCCCGGCGGCGACGATGGCCCTGACGGCGGCCGCCACCGTCTCGTAGCTGACGACCCGGCCCAGGTGGTCGGACGCGTCGGTGTCCTCCTCCACCCCGAGGTCGATGTTGACGCGGACCCGCTGCGTGACGCCGTGCTCGTGCGCGTACCAGCCGATGCTGGCCTGCAGCACCATGTCGCGCAGGAAGACGTGGCGGACGCCGGGTGCTGCGATGATGTTCATTCGGCAATCTCCCCGCCGCCCGGCCGCCATTGCAGGTGCTGGCCGCCGTCCAGCGCGATCATCTGCCCGGTCATCGCCGGCAGCGCCAGGATGGCGAGCACGGCGTCCGCCACCTCCGCCGGGCTGGTGCCGCGGCGCAACGGGACGGAGGCACATTGCCGGGCGAACTGCTCGGCGGTCTGCCGCGGGCTGGGCAGGGCGGGGCCGGGGCCGATGGCGTTGACCCGGATGCGCGGCGCCAGCGCCCACGCCATC
>CAXTUQ010000840.1:0-2272 GCA_964247405.1 uncultured Acetobacteraceae bacterium | reverse complement strand
CCGCGCCCCCGCCCACCCCAAGGCCAAGATCGCGGAACCCGATGCCGATGTTCACCGCAACCGGGTCGGAAAGCACCCCCGACCACGCCGCCGCCGCCGCCGCAAAGGCGGACGCCTGCGCGTCGGTCAGCGGGTCCCCGGCAATCTCCGTGAATGAGAAGCTGACCGCCTCAGCCGAACCCAAGGCGGCGAGCAACCCGCCCACCACCAAGCCGATCCGAACCAACGCGCGTGCCGCCATGAACATCCACTCCAAGTTGATCATACCTAGCACACATGCCACCCCTCACGGCAAATTCATTCCGATATCAGATTTTATGGAGGCCGGCAGCGGGCAAATCTGCCACATCATGGCTCCGATAGCAGTGATGCTCCCGTTCTCGGCTGACCTGCCCTGGGATCGCCTTGAGCATGGCGCCACGCCTATGGTTTCTTCCGCATCGGGGGAGGCCAGATGCCAGAAAGAGAAACCGTCAATACAACATCGTTCAATCAAGATGCCGAATTACCCTTCGAGCTTCGGCTCAAAGATTTCGAAATCGCCATGCAGGACGTGTACGATTTTTTCTACGACGTGAACCTCTTGTTTGACCGGAAAGGCCTGCCTCGCCTGGATGACGAGCTTCGCCCCGTGATCATGTCGGGAATGCTGTCAGACATGCTGACGGCCAGCATGGCCAAGCACGCCCGCGCACTGACGCAGAACCGGCATTTCAACGGCCATCCAGACCTTGTGGTCATTGGCCGCTATTCCAACAACGCCATCAAGGCAGGCAGCGAGGGGGTCGAGATCAAGACGACCCGAAAGGCCGGCGGCGCCGTGGACACGCATGGCGCGCGCGACCAGTGAATGTGTGTCTTCGTATATGAGATCGACAGCGAAACCGAACCCGCTCGCGAGCGCCAGCCGATGCGGTTCACGGAGGTGTACATCTCCCAGGTCACGCAGGCGGATTTCCGCAGGAATGAACGGGGCGAGCTTGGCACGCGGACCGCGACCCTGGACCGCAAAGGCGTGAAGAAGCTCCGCTCAAACTGGGTCTATCGGCTGAAGTGACGCGAGGCCGGCAATCGCCTCCGCCGCCATCCCCACGTAGAACGGGTCGCGCTCCACGCCCACGCTCCGATAACCCACGGCGTTGGCCGCCGCGAGCGTGGACGCCGAGCCTGCGAAGGGATCGAGGACCACGCCCTCCCCCAGCGGCAGCGATGCCCGGACGACCCGCCGCAGGAAGCCTTGCGGCTTGAGCGACGGATGCGGCGCGATCTTGCGCTCCTTCGCCGAGGTGGGACCGGATTTGATGACATCGCCGAACGGCTTGTCGGCGCACGGGCGGCGGAACCCGCCCGTCTTCCAGCGGCGGAGGTTGTCCTGCACCCGCCCGTCGAGCGGGCGGCGGAGCACCACCCATGGCTCCCACATGGATCGGGGCATGACGCTCACGCCCTCGAATTCGCGGTGGGCGTTCTTCGGGCGGTCGCCGCCGCGCATCGTCATCGTCAGCCGGACGATGCTCCCGCGCTGTTCCAGCCCAGCCTCGCCCATCGCCGACGCGACGATGTGGGACAGCAACGGATTGCTGGCCACGACGATGTTCGCCCCCGGCACCGCCACCCGTGACAGCAGCAGGCCGAACGCCTTGAAGAACCCATGCAGCGCCTTTCGGTCCGCGTCGTTCAGCACCGTGAAGCGCGGCAGCGGAGACCGCTTGTGCCCGTCAAAGGAGGGGGGAATGCGCCATACCCCGCCTGTTCCGGCCCGCAGCTTCACCTGCTCCTTGTCCGTGTACTCAACCAGCCCGTATGGCGGGTCGGTGACGACCGCGTGAACGGAGCATGGCTCCTGCGTCGCCAGCCATTCGAAGCAGTCCGCCCGATAAAGCGTTGCTAAGCCCACGCTGACGTCCAGCGGCGATTCAAGCCGTTCAAGCATCCTGCCGCGCCTTTCTTTACTCGGCCCGCAAACCATGCCGTGGTGGTCCACGGCACCCTTGCGGCCTTTGCGGCCATCACGGGCGCGCGACGCAGGGTCTAGTGAATGCAGGCGAAGTTATCACGCATGAAATACGGCAAGGCGGCGTATTCCCGCCCGCCTCACGCGCCCCGCCTCATGCCCGGGCCGGCACGGCGTCCGACCGGCTCGCTCCAATGAACCCCACCATGACGCTCGCCAGGAGGCACAACGCCCCCGCCGCCATGAACGCCGGGAGGTAGCTCCCCGTTTCCACCCGGATCAGCCCGGCCGTCCACGCCGCCGCCGCCGCCCCCAACT
>CAXTUQ010000839.1:0-2281 GCA_964247405.1 uncultured Acetobacteraceae bacterium | reverse complement strand
GATCGACCGCGGTGATGCCCAGCACGTAGCAGGTCGTGGAGTTGGCGGCCGAGCCGCGGCCCTGACACAGGATGCCCTTGCGCCGGGCGTAGCGCACCACCTCGTCCACAGTGAGGAAATACGGCGCGTAGTCCAACTGCTCGATGAGCTGCAGCTCGTGCGCGATGCGCGTCTCGATATCGGCCGGCACGCCGTCCGGCCAACGCCTCGCCGCCGCCTCGCGCACCCGGGCGGCCAGGGTCTGCTGCGGCGTGCGGCCCGGCTCCAGGATCTCGTCGGGGTACTCATGCCGTAGTTGGTTGAGGCTGAAGCCCGCGCAGGCCTCCAGCACCCGGACCGTGTTGCCGACGGCCTCCGGATGGCCTGCGAACAGCCGCGCCATCTCGGCCGGGCTCTTGAGGCAGCGCTCGCCGTTGCGCTCGGCCGCGAAGCCGATCGCGTCCACCGTCCGCCCGAGCTGGATCGCGGTCAGCACGTCGGCGAGGCGACGCCGGGCCGGGTGGTGGTAGCGCGGGTCGGTGGTGGCCAGCAGCCCGGCCCCGGCTCCCCCCGCCATGGCCGCGAGCGCTTCCAGACGGTGCCGGTCGGCCCCGTCGCAAACCGCCGCCGCCACGCAGAACAGGGGCAGCGCCAGCGTGCCGCGGAGCGCCGCGGCGTCGGCCCGCAGCCGCGCTGCGAAGACCGCGTCCGGCAGGGTAGGGGGGACGGCCGCCATCAGCAGCCCTCCCGCATGCCCGGCCAAGTCGTCGCGGCTGATCTCGCACGTGCCCTTGGAAGCGCGCATGCGGCCGAGCGACAGCAGCCGGGTCAGCCGGCCGTAGCTGCCGCGGTCCGTGGGCCAGGCGAGATAGGCGGCGCCGTCCGTGAGCATGAGCCGCGCCCCCACGGCGAAGCGCAGCCCGGCCTGCTTGGCCGCGACATGGGCGCGCACCGTGCCGGCCAGGCTGTTCAGGTCGCAGACGCCGATCCCCGCATGGCCGAGGGCGGCGGCCGTGGCGACCAGCTCCGCCGGGTGCGAGGCGCCGTCCAGCAGCGAGTAGTTGGACCGCGCGCCCAGCTCGGCGAAGCCGGGCGTCACGCGAGATATCCGTGCAGGAACCAGCGCGCCGGCTGGCCGGGCCGGCCCCGTCCAGCCCGGCCGACCCAGAGCCGCGCCCCGGAACCGAGCGCCACCCGGTAGTAGTCGCGCCCGGGCCGTTCCCCGGGCTCGCGCCACCACTCCGCCTCCACCCGGTCCGGCCCGTCGGCCCAGATCACCGGGTGCACGGCGCCATGGAGGCGCACCCGGGCCGGCGGGCCGTCCGGCACAACCGCGACCACCATCAGCGGCACGGGCCGGGACAGCAGGCGCACGGGGTGGGCAAGGCCCGGCCAGGCGCCGTCGCGCGGCACGGCGGCGAAGGCATCCACCGCCCGCACGGCCCGCTCGGGCCAGTGGCTCTCGGCCGGTGCCAAGCGCCACACGGGCAGGCGCTGGCGGAGGCGGTCGAGCACCTGCCCGACAGCCTCCCCCGGTGTTTCCTGGGCGGGGCGCCGGTTGGCGCCCACAGCGCCCATGCCGTCCTGTGCCACCACGAACGCGTTGGTCACGTCCGCCCGCAGGGCGATGCGCTCGAAGCCGAGACCTGGCTCCAGGCGCTCCAGCACCTCGGCGAACAGCCGCCGCAGGTGCGCCGGCGTGCGCGTCGGCAGGCCGGTGCCGATCCTCAGCTCCTGCACGTCCCGGTCCACCCGGACGGCGCGCAACGTCATCTGCCGCGCGCCCCGGCCCGCCTCGGCCAGCCCCTGGCAGAGCTGCCCGAGCAGCCGGTCCACCGCTTGGTCGATCGCCGGGCGCGTGACGACCGGCTCCAGAAAGGTTTCCGCCGCCTCGAACCCGGGGGGCGGGCGCGCCGGGAGCATCGGCCGCGGGCGCTCGCCCGTGACCGCATCCAGCGCGTCCAGCAGGTCCCGCCCGAAGCGCCGCGCGAGCGGCGCCCGGGGCTGGCGCAGCACGTCGCCGACATGCTGCAGCCCGAGCCGGTGCAGCGCCGCGAGGCACTCATGCGGCAGCCGCAGCGCGGCGAGGGGCAGCGCGTCCGCCGCGGCCCGCTCCTGGCCTGGCGGCAGGATCATGGCGTGCTGGCCGGCGCGGGCCACCTTGGCCTTGCCGATCGGCACCACGAAGTCGTCGCCCTCGGGCACCTCGAAGCTTTGCCCGTACAGGATCTCGTTTTCCAGGAACACGACCGGGTTCGGGTCGCGGATGGCGGCCCGGAGCAGGCCCTTGGCGTCGGCGGCC
>CAXTUQ010000838.1:0-2288 GCA_964247405.1 uncultured Acetobacteraceae bacterium | reverse complement strand
GGCCAGGCCGTCCGGACCCGGCAGCAGCGTCAACTGTCCTGGCAAGGCGGCAAACCCGCTGGCCCGCGCGAACGCGGCCTGTCCGGGCGGCAGCGCCGCCAGCGCCGTGTCCAGGGCATCTGGCCGTACGGAACGGATCGGCAGCGCCGCCCCGTCTGTACCCGCATCCGCAAAGCAATCCAGGTCGCGATCGAACATTCTCATGGCTCCGGCCACGCGCCGATTCGCGACAAGCCGCCTCGGGCGCCAACTGTTACCTTATGTTATCCGGTTCCGCCCCGGGGCAAGGCGGGTGGCAAGACGACGCGCATGGCGTTCATGGGCCGCGGCTTGCCATCCAAAACTTGCAATCCTGCGGCGAAAGCCCAACCATCCCAACATGTCGGGCTTTCCCTCTCGGGTCAAAGCGGTCCTCGGACCCACGAACACCGGCAAGACTCATCTTGCCATCGACCGCCTGCTCGCGCACGCGTCGGGGATCATCGGCTTTCCGCTGCGTCTTCTCGCGCGCGAGAATTACGACCGCATGGTGGCGAAGAAAGGCGTGAAGTCGGTGGCGCTGATCACCGGCGAGGAGAAGATCGTGCCGCCCGGCGCGCGCTGGTTCTCCTGCACCGTCGAGGCCATGCCGCTCGACCGTGCCGCCGAGTTCGTCGCCGTGGACGAGATCCAGCTCTGCGCCGACCCCGACCGCGGCCACGTGTTCACCGAGCGCCTGCTACACGCCCGCGGCCTGGTGGAAACCATGTTCCTGGGCGCCGAAACGATCCGCCCGCTGCTGCAGCGCCTGGTGCCGCAGGCGGAGATCGAAACCCGGCCGCGCTTGTCGCAACTGACCTACGCCGGCCCGGCCAAGCTGGTGCGCCTGCCGCCGCGCAGCGCCGTGGTCGCGTTCAGCGCCGGGGAGGTTTACGCCATTGCCGAGCTGATCCGCCGCCGCCGGGGCGGGTGCGCCGTGGTGATGGGCCGGCTGTCGCCCCGCACCCGCAACGCGCAGGTGCAGCTTTACCAGAACAAGGAAGTGGATTTCCTGGTCGCCACCGACGCGATCGGCATGGGGCTGAACATGGACGTGGACCACGTCGCCTTCGCCCGGCTCAGCAAGTTCGACGGCCACCGGCCACGCCGCCTGACCGCCGCAGAGGTCGCGCAGATCGCAGGAAGGGCCGGGCGCGGCATGAGGGATGGCACGTTCGGCACCACCGCGACCTGCCCGCCGCTCGACGACGACCTGGTGCGCGCCGTGGAGGGGCACGAGTTCGAGCCGCTGGAGCAGCTTTACTACCGCAACGCCATCCTGGATTTCACGACGCTCGACACCCTGCTCGCCACCCTGACGGCGCCGCCGCCGCGCCCCGGCCTGGTGCGCGGACCCGACGCGACGGACCTCGAAACGCTGGAGGCGCTGTCCCGGGAGGAGGACATCCGGGCCATGGCGCGGGGCCGCCGCATGGTGCGGCTGTTGTGGGAAACCTGCCAAATCCCCGACTTCCGCAAGCTGGCGGACGACACGCATACCCGGCTCTGCGCCCGCATCTTCGGCCACCTGGCGCGGGAGGGCACGTTGCCGACGGACTGGCTGGAAGGCGGCATTGCCGGGCTGGCCCGCACGGAGGGCGACATCGACACGCTGATGCAGCGGCTTTCGGGCGTGCGCATCTGGGCTTATATCGCCGCCCGGTCCGACTGGGTGCGCGACGCCATGGCCTGGCAGGCGCGCACGCGGGAGGTGGAGGACCTGCTGTCGGACGCGCTGCACGAGCGGCTGACGACGCGCTTCGTGGACCGCCGGGCCGCCCATTTGCTGCGCCGGTTGGAGGAAATAGACGGCCAGGAGCTGCTGTCCGCCGTGACGGCCCGCGGCGAGGTCGTGGTGGAGGGGCATTCGGTCGGCCATGTCGGCGGCTTCGCCTTTCTGCCGGACCCGCTGGCGGAAGGGCAGGAGAAGCGCCTGGTGCTGCGCGCCGCGCGCCGGGCGTTGCGCGAGTGGATGCCGCGCCGGGTGGCGGAGCTGGAAGCGGCGGAGGACGTGGCCCTCGCGCTGTCGCCCGATCACAAGCTCGCCTGGGACGGGGTGCCGGTCGCGCGGCTGCGACCCGGCGCCAGCCTGCTCCGCCCGGCCGTGGAGGTGCTTGACAGCGAGTTCCTCGACGGCCCGCAGCGGGAACGGGTGCGGGTGCGGCTGGCCCGCTGGGTGGCCGTCTTCATCGCCCGCGACCTGGCCCCGCTGTTCGCGGCCGAGGCCGCGGCCGGCCCCGGTGATGATAGCGACGCGCCCGGCGAGAGCG
>CAXTUQ010000837.1:0-2289 GCA_964247405.1 uncultured Acetobacteraceae bacterium | reverse complement strand
ACCAGCTGCTGTCGCTTTGGCTGCGCGGCCTGCTGCGCTTGGGGGCAGCGACGGTGGGCCTGCTGCTGCTCATGGCGATGCCGGCCCGGGCGGAGGACCTGCCGGCATTGGCGACGCGCCTGGCCTACGTGGTGACGGGCGACGCGCAGGTGGATGGCGTGTCGCGGGCGGGGCTGCTGGGCTTGTCGGCCTACGTGAACCGACGCACCGCCGCCAGCCTGGCCGACCCGTCCGCCATCGTGCCCGGCCAGGATGACCTGTCGTTCTACCCTCTGCTGTACTGGCCCGTGGTCGCCAACGCCGCCCTGTCGCCGGAGGCCATCGCGGCGCTCAACGACTACACCAGCCGCGGCGGCATCATCCTGATCGACACGCGCGACGGCGGCAGCGGCGAAGGCTTCGCCCCGGGCGCCGAGGCCGCATTGCGCCGGGCCGCGCAAGGCCTCGTGGTGCCGCCGCTTACCCCGCTTTCGAGCGACCATGTGCTGGCACGCTCGTTCTACCTGCTCCAGGAGTTCCCCGGGCGGTTCGCGGGCGACACCGTTTGGGTCCAGCGCGACCAGGACCGCAGCAACGACAGCGTCAGCCCGGTGATCATCGGCGGCCATGACTGGGCCGCCGCCTGGGCCGTGGACGGGGCGGGGCACAACCCCTACGCCACCATCCCCGGCGGCACGCGGCAGCGCACGCTGGCTTACCGCTTCGGGGTCAACCTCGTGATGTACGCGCTGACCGGGAACTACAAAGGCGACCAGGTTCACGTCCCGGCCATCCTGGAGCGTTTGGGACAATGAGACTCGAACAAGCCTACGCTGCGCTGCGGTTCGACCCGGCGCTGCCTTGGGCAGCTTACGCGGTGCTCGCCGGGCTGTGCGTGCTGGCGCTGGCGCCGGCGGTGTTGCGCCGGGCGCGCGGCGCGGCGTGGCGGGCCTTGGCGTTCGGCGTGCTGCTGCTGTGGCTGGCCGGGCCGCGGCTGGTGCAGGAATCGCGGGACACCCTGCCGGACATTGGCCTCCTGGTGGTGGACGAGACGGCGTCCATGCAGGTGGGCAACCGCGCCGCGCTGCGCGACGCCGCCCGCGCCGCGCTGGCCGGGGAGGCCGCGCACATGCCGGACCTGGAACTCCGCACGGTCGTGGTGCCGGAGGGCGGGCATGATGGGACCCAGCTTTTCGCCGCGGTGAACCGGGCGCTGGCGGACGTGCCGCAATCGCGCCTGGCCGGCATCGTGGCGCTGACCGACGGGCAGGTGCACGACGTGCCCGCGGGCGCGTTGCCCGCGCCGCTGCACGTCCTGGTCCCGGCACGCGGGGAGGAAACGGATCGGAGGCTGCGCATCGTGGAAGCGCCGTCCTTCGGCTTGGTCGGCCACAACGTGACGATCCGCGTCGCGGTCGATGACCTGGGGGTGGCGCGTCCCACCGGCACCGCGCGCCTGACCCTGCGCCGGGATGGCGACGCGCCGCAGGTGCTCACGGTGCCCATCGGCCAGGAGGTCCCCATCGACCTGCCGATCACCCGTCCGGGACCCGTGCTGGCGGAATTGCAGGCCGAGCCGCTGCCGGGCGAGGTGTCCGACCTCAACAACCGCGCCGTGGTCGAGATCAACGGCGTGCGGGACCGGCTGCGCGTGTTGCTGGTGTCCGGGGAGCCTCATGCCGGGGAGCGCACCTGGCGCCGCCTGCTAAAGGCCGACCCGGCGGTGGACCTGGTGCACTTCACCATCCTGCGCCCGCCCGAGCGCGACGACATGACGCCGCTGAACGAGCTGGCGCTGATCGCATTCCCGGTGCGGGAGCTGTTCCAGGTCAAGATCCGCGACTTCGACCTGATTATCCTGGACCGCTTCCAGAACCGCGGCATCCTGCCGCCCACCTATTTGCGCAACATTGCCGACTATGTGCGGAGCGGCGGCGGGCTGCTGCTGAGCGCCGGGCCGGAGTTCGCCAGCCCCGCCAGCCTGTCCGCGACGCCCTTGGGCAGCGTGCTGCCGGGGCGGCCCAGCCTGACCGGCGCCGGCGTGACGGAAGGCGGGTTCCGGCCTCAAGTCACGGCGCTCGGCAGCCGCCACCCGGTGACGGAGGGCCTGCCGGGCTGGCGCGCGCCCGGCGTTGAGCCGGGGTGGGGATCGTGGTACCGCCGGGTCGATGTAGCGTCCCCGGGGGGCCAGGACTTGATGGACGCCGCCGATGGCGGGCCGCTGCTGCTGCTGGACCATGTGGATCAGGGCCGGGTGGCGCTGCTGCTGTCGGACCAGAGCTGGCTGTGGTCGCGCGGCCATGGCGGCCC
>CAXTUQ010000836.1:1793-2290 GCA_964247405.1 uncultured Acetobacteraceae bacterium | reverse complement strand
GGCTGGACCCCCGCGGCTTCAGCCTGCTGTCGTTCGGCGGCGCCGGCGGGCTGCACGCGATCGAGGTGGCCGATGAGCTGGGCATCACGGAGGTCGTGTTCCCGGCCGACGCCAGCACCTTCTCCGCCGGCGGCATCCTGGCGTCCGACATCGTGCACGACCTTGCGAGCAGCCGCCTGCTGCCGGCCGACCGCGCGAGCCTTCCGGCGCTGGCGCAGGCCGCCGCGGCGCTGCGGAAGGGAGGCCAGGCATTGCTGGACGCGGACGGCGTGGGGCGGGACCGGCAGGCGCTCGGCCTCGCCGCCGACATGCGCTACCACGGCCAAGCGTTCGAGCTGGTGGTGCCATGGGAGGGGGCGGCGGACGAGGCCGGGCTGCAAGCGGCGGTCGCCGCGTTCCACGAGATGCACCGGCAGCGGTTCTCCTACGCGAACCCGGGCGATCCCGTCGACATCGTCACCCTCCGCCTTTCCGCGACCGGCCGCCTGGACGCGGTG
>CAXTUQ010000836.1:0-1783 GCA_964247405.1 uncultured Acetobacteraceae bacterium | reverse complement strand
CGGGCGGGCCGGGACCGGAGGCGGCACATGCCCGGACGCCGCACCGCCGCCCGGTGTTCCTGGACGATTGGCAGGAGGTCGCGGTCGTGCACCGCAAGGAGGTCGCCGGCCCCACGCCGGGGCCGCTGCTGATCGAGGAGGACTACACCACCGTGCTGCTCATCAAAGGCTGGACCTGCGAACCCGGCCCGCACGGCGCGCTGATCGCCCGGCGGTCCGCCCCCCAGGACATCACATGACCCCGCTCGGACCCGTCGAGCTGGAAATCCTGCGCAACGCGCTCACCGCCGCGGCGGCGGAGATGGACGTGACCATCTGGCGCACCAGCCGTTCCACGGTGGTGCGGGAACTGCTGGACTACTCGACCGCGGTGTTCGACGCGGACGGCCACAACGTCGCGCAGTCGGCGCGCATCCCGCAGCACCTGAACTCGATGGGCGCCGGGCTGCAAACGGTGCTGCGGGACTTCCTGCCGTTGGAGGGCTGGGGCGAGGGCGATGTGGTCATCACCAACGACCCCTACTGCGGCGGCCAGCACATCCCGGACATCCTGGCTTTCCGGCCAGTGTTCGCGGACGGCCAGCGCGTCGCCATCGTTGGCACGCTGTGCCATCACCTCGACATGGGCGGCATCGCCGCCGGGAGCTACGGCGCCACCGCGACGGAGGTGTTCCAGGAAGGGCTGCGCATCCCGCCGCTCCGCCTGGTGCAGGGCGGCGTGCTGAACGCGGAGGTGCTGGCTGTCATGCGGCAGAACGTCCGGCGGCCGGACATGCTGTGGGGCGACTTGCAGGCGCAGATGGCGTCGCTTGCGGTGGGGGAGGCGAACCTGCGGCGGCTTTGCGCCCGCTACGGTGCGGACCGGATGGTCGCGGCCTGCGCGCAGATCCTCGACGGCTCCGAACGGGCGATGCGCGCGATGATCGGGCGCATCCCGGACGGCACCTACGAGTTCGAGGACATGATCGACGACGACGGCCTTTCCATTGCCCCGATCCGCATCCACGCCGCGATCACCGTGGCGGGGGAGGAGATGGTGGTGGACCTGTCGGGCTGCGGGCCGCAGGCGCTGGGACCGGTCAACGCGACGCTCGCGTCCTCGGGGTCCGCGGTGATGTATGCCGTGATGGCCTGCGCGGATCAGCCGATCCCGGCCAATGCCGGCTGCGCCCGCCCGGTGCGCGTGGCGGCGCCGGAGGGCCTGATCGTCAACGCTCGCCACCCGGCGCCGGTCGCCAACCGCATCGTCGTGTCGCACCGCCTGGCCACCACGTTGCTGGGCGCGCTGCACAAGGCGGTGCCGGGCCGCATCCCCGCCGCGTATTACGGCGCGAGCTATGTTTGCACCTTTCAGACGATCGACGCCGCTGCCGCCCGGTCCGTGCTGGTGGAGATCGAGGTCGGCGGCGGCGGCGCGCACCCGTTGCAGGACGGGCTCCACGCCTATTCCCACGGCATGCACAACAACGCGAACATCCCGGTCGAGATGATCGAGAGCGAGGTGCCGCTGACCGTCACCGAGTACGCCCTGCTGCCAAACAGCGGAGGCGCCGGGCGCCGCCGCGGCGGGCTGGGCCTCGTGCGGGAATGGCGGGTCGATTGCGAGGAGGCGGTGTTCACCGCTAACCTCGAACGCTTCAAGTCGCGCCCCTACGGCCTCGACGGCGGCCTGCCGGGCGCGCCGGGCCGGCTGCTGCTGATCCGCGACGGGGCGGAGGCGGCGCTCCCGTCCAAAATCGGCAACCTGCGCCTGCGCCGGGGCGACCGCATCCGGCTGGAAACC
>CAXTUQ010000835.1:0-2295 GCA_964247405.1 uncultured Acetobacteraceae bacterium | reverse complement strand
ATGGAGGTGGCGATCGAGGGCGCGCAGACCGGGCACGCCATCTACACCACCGTGCACACGTCGAGCGTGGTGGAGACGGTGCAGCGCATCCTGGCCATGTTCCCGCAGGAGGAACGGGCCGACCGGGCGATCAGCCTGATGCAGGCGCTGCGGCTGATCGTCAACTGCGCCCTGGTGCCCTCGCTGGACGGAAAGCGCACCCAGCTCCGGGAATACCTCGTGTTCGGCCCCGCCGAGCGCGACCTGTTCCTCGACACCCCGGTGGCGAACTGGCCGCGGCTGACCCGGCAGCTCGTGGCCGAGCGCGGGCAGAACTACGCGGCCGCCACCGCGCGGGCGCTTGCCGCCGGGCTGATCTCGGACGAGGTGGCGCGGACTTGGATGGAGTCTGCCTAATGTGGCGCGACACCATGCTGGCGGTGCGGATCGGCCCGTTCGACGCCCGCGTGCTCGTCACCTCGGTGTTCTGGCTCGCGCACATGCGCTGGTGGACCTTCGCCGTCGCGCTGGCCGGCGCGGTGGTGTTCTCCGCCCTGGGATGGCTCGGCCTGTCGCTGCCGGCACTGGTGCGCACGCTGCGCCGCCTCCTGGTCGGCCGCACCCGGCCCGCGGTGCCGTTCCGCAAGAAGCGGCGGTTTGCTTGAAGGGGGAACAGGACATGTCGGACGGCTTCGATATCGGACGCACGGGTGCGCTGCTGGCCATCCTGCTGATGCACTCCGGGCCGGCGCTGCTGCTGCGCGACCCGTCCGGCCACACGGCCCCGGTGCGCCCCGAAACGGCGGGCGCCCCGGACGGGCTGCTGCCGGTGTTCGCCGTTGCCGCCGACGCGGTGTGGCGCGAGGCCACCGGCAACGGCTTCGGCCTCGACCTGCGGCCCGACCCCGCGTCTTTGCTCGGCTATCGCATTGACGGCGCCCGCGCCGCCTCGTCGTCGGCCATGCTGCTGTGCATCCTGGAAGCCATGCACCGCGCCGCCGGGCCGGCCGGCCTGCTGGTCAACGACCTGGCGCGGGTTGCCCGCGACGCGATGCCGGACCCGGCGCCGGTGCTGTCCGCTGCGGCCACGCCGCAAGCCCGGGGAGGCTGACACGATCCGCCGCGTCCCCGCCCTTCCGGTCGCCCTAGTCGTGCTGGCGCTTGCCGGCTCGGCGCAGGCGTCCCCATACCGCAGCGCCGCCGAGGCGGTCACGCTGGCGCCGTCCGGGCAGGACGGGGCGGCGGTGCTGCGCGGCTGCGTGCGGGTCGCGGCACGGGTGAACGGGGTGCCGCCTGCCGTGCTGCTGATGCTGCTGCAGGTGGAAGGCGGGCGCCTGGGCGAGGTCAGCGGCAACCGCAACGGCACCGTGGACATCGGGCCGTTCCAGGTGAACGAGATCTGGCTGCCCGCCGTGGCGCAGCACTGGGGCATGACGGTGGAAGACGCCTTCCCGATCCTGCGCGACAACTTCTGCGGCAACGCCGACGCGGCAGCCTGGGTCCTGCGGGGGGCGCTGGCCGACGCGCACGGCGACTTCTGGGAAGGGGTGGGCCGCTACCATTCCGCGCGCTCCGACCTGAAAGCCGCCTACCTGCGCCGCGTGCTCGCCGCCGCGCGCCGCCTGCGCACGGGGCAGCCCCGTGGCTGAGCCGCGGCACAGCGCCCACGGTGCTCCCCTTCTCGCCTTGGCCATCCTCGGCGTCGCCTGCCTCGGCTTCTCCGTCGAGCTGTGGTGGCTGCTGCACACGAAGATCAGCGCCGCCGTGCTGGCGTGGAAGCACGCCGAGCTGCGGCTGATCGGGCACTTCACCGACACCTACGCCGCCCTCGACGCCAACGTGGTCCGCGCCGACCCCGCCACCGTCACCGGGGCGGCGATCTGGCGCCTGTTCACCTACGTCGGGCAGGCGGTGCGCTGGCCGGCGTCCGGGCTGCTCGGCGCCCTTGCCCTGCTGGTGCTGGTCCGCGCGCCGTCGCGCCGCTTCCGCCGCAAGCTCGACCTGGACACCCTACCCTACGCGCAAGGCGCCCTGCACCGCTACGCCACCGCCTTCGTGGGGCGGCGGCAGGACCTGGCGGCGCCGCGCACCGAGGGCGGGCCGCGGCCGAACGACGTGGCGCTGCACGCTTCGGAGTGGATTGCAGCGTACGCCTGGGACCCGAAGCGCGGCTACCGGGCGGACTGGGCGCGGCGCGAGCTGGCCTGCCAGCTCGGCCCGCCCGGGGCCGGGGTGGAGCACGCCGCCCCGCACGGGCGCTGCCTGTTCGCGGTGCCGCGCCGCGTGCAGCGCGAAGCCCGCGAACAGGCAGCGCAC
>CAXTUQ010000834.1:0-2303 GCA_964247405.1 uncultured Acetobacteraceae bacterium | reverse complement strand
CACGATCTCCTTCTCCAGCTTGAAGCCGGGTATGCCGTAGATCATCAGCCCGCCCACCCGGTCATACCGGTCATAGACGTGCACCTGATACCCCAGCGTCCGCAGCCGCTCCGCCGCCGCGAGGCCCCCCGGCCCGGCGCCGATGATCCCCACCGACTGCGCCCTCTCCTGCCGCGGCTTCGGCCCCGTGACCCAGCCCTGCTCCCAGGCGTGGTCGGTGATGAACCGCTCCACCGCGCCGATGGTGACGCTCTCGAACCCCTTCTCGATGACGCAGTTGCCCTCGCACAGCCGGTCCTGCGGGCAGATGCGCCCGCAGATCTCCGGGAAGGTGTTGGTGGCGGCGCTGACCTCGTAGGCTTCCTGCAACCGGTTCTCCGCCGTGAGCTTCAGCCAGTCCGGGATGTTGTTGGCGAGCGGGCAGTGCACCTGGCAGAACGGCACGCCGCACTGGGTGCATGGGCTGGACTGGGGGCTGGCTTGCGCGGGGTCGAAGTCGGCGTAGATCTCGGCGAAATCCTCCCGCCGCATGGACGAGGCCCGCTTCTCCGGCTGGCTCTGCGCCAGGCTCACGAATTGCAGCATGCGGTCAGCCATGGTCATTTCCTTCCGAACAATCGCCGCGCGGCCGTGGCTTGCCAGCATATAAGGGCGCCCCCTTCGCTTGGCGATGACAAAAACGGCAGCTAGGTCAGCACCACTGCCCTATTTTTCATCATTGGAGCGTCGCTGCCCAGAACAGCGCCACAAAAGCTCGCAAATTAGGTCCGAAACGGACCTGTCCGAGCGGGTGGCCCGTGACGGGGGCGTTCTGCAAAGCACGCCGCAACGCCGCGCCGATGTCAAGCTTCGGACAAGCCCAATGCCGGCCAATGTGACCCAGGTCACAGCGCGCCCGGCAGTATCTTCCCTAAGTCTTGGCCGCCTTGCCGACGCGAGGATCAACCTCGTTGCTGCCGGGCCATTGGAGGAGCCAGGACCCATGCCTGCTTATCAGCTCGGAAATGGAAACGATTACTTCAATTCAGCCGACCATCCGGACTGGACCAACGACTCCGCGGTGATCGGCGGCAACGGCAACGACACCATCCTCGCCACGGCCGTGTATCCCTACGCCGACACTCCCATCTTCGTGGACGGCGGCAACGGCGACGACTTCATCCGCCTGCAATACGCCAACCACGCCGTCGCGTTCGGCGGCAACGGCGGCGACACGCTGATCAGCGTCGGCGGCCTCGGCAACACGCTGATCGGCGGCAACGGCGACGACACGCTGATCAGCATCGGCGGCGGCAGCGGCATGCAGCCCGGCAACACCCTGACCGGCGGCCTGGGCCGCGACACATTCACCCTGGTCAACGACGGCAACCTGGTCGTCACCAACGACGCCGCGGGCAACGGCGCCATCTCGGACGGGGACACGTTCAAGGGACCCATGGACGTGATCACCGACCTCCATCGCGGCGACCACATCGGCCTGCGCGATTACGACGCGGCGACGGGAGGCCCGACCGCCACCGACGTGCCGCTCGCCCGGGTGGACACCGTGACCCTGGCGCCCGACCCCTTGGAGCACGCCGGCGACAGCTTCCGCCCGGTGATCGGCAGCAGCCAGTACGCGGTGTTCCACGGCACCTTCGCCGGCGGCAACACCTTCACCGTGGGGGCGGACGGCCCGGACCTGCTCGCCGTATACGACACCCGCACCGGCCCTGACGAGTTGGTCGGCAAGGGATCGCTGGTGCTGCAAGGCGTCACGGACGAGAAGCTGCTGGCCGAGGCGTTGTCGCCCGCGACGGCGCAGGGGGGCGGCTGCTGGGATTACGCGTCCGGCCAGGACGCGGCGGGCCAGGGCGCCGCGATGTCCGCCGTCCTCGGCCCGGCCGACAGCACGGGCGCCACGGGCATCATCCCGGCCTGACCGGAAAGCCCCGGGCCACTCCGTTCGGCCCGGGCGTCACCCGGTCCCGGCAAGGTCCATGGCGGAAACGCCGGGACGACGGGCCGCCGTCACTCCGTGTCCGCCCGGTCGCCCGAAAGCCGGCGGTTGCACAGCAACAGCAGGCCCAGGCTGGCGACCGGAATGAGCAACTGCACCGGACGAAGCCGCGCGAAGTAGCGCGGCGCCTCGACCCGGCGCCCAGCACGAACAGCCAGAGCATGGCGGCGACCTGCGCCACCGTGGACCCGCCCGCCTGCCGGAAGGCCAGGCCTCGCCGCACGCCTGACAGGAAGCACAGCACCGCCCCGGCCCACGCGGCCGTCAGCCGCGCCGCTCCGGCCGACCGCGCCGCCACCGCTCC
>CAXTUQ010000833.1:240-2303 GCA_964247405.1 uncultured Acetobacteraceae bacterium | reverse complement strand
ACTTTGCAACCAACCAACCCACCGGTCCGAGCACTTGTTTCCGGATAAGCCCTTACTACCTTCAGAACAACCCGGACGTGGCCGCAGCCGGGGTTGATCCGCTCAAGCACTTCAATCAATACGGATGGAAGGAAGGACGCAATCCCGACGCGCTCTTTAATACCCAGTATTACCTGAACCAAAACCCCGATGTCGCCGCAGCAAAGGTCAACCCGCTGACGCACTACGAGACCCACGGGTGGCAAGAGGGGCGCGATCCGAGCGTCAACTTCAGCACAGCCGCGTACCTCAAGGCCAACCCGGACGTCGCCACCGCGCACATCGACCCATTGCAGCACTACATTGACCATGGAAGCCAAGAAGGGCGCATGGTGTTCGCCGCCCAGCCCCATGGGGTCGGGGCGCAGGACCCTTTGGTCGACAACGCCTACTATTTTTCCAAGTACTCGGACGTGAGCGTGTCCGGCGTCAATCCTTTCACGCACTACGACACGGCCGGCTGGCGCCAGGGGCGCAATCCAGACGCCTTGTTCGACACCAACTACTACCTGCAGCGTAATCCGGACGTGAAGGCCGCAGCGATTGACCCGCTGCTCCATTATGAGCGGTACGGATGGAAAGAAGGCCGTGATCCCAGCGCCCAGTTCTCCACGTCAAAGTATCTGGCGGCAAACGCCGACGTGAAGGCGGCAGGCTTGAATCCCTTGATCCATTACGAGCAACACGGAATGGAGGAAGGACGCGCCACCTTCCAGGCGTAGCAAGCGGGCCGAGGGCGCCGGCCTTGCCGATACGGCTCAGGTGAGGGAAAAAAGGGCAGTGCGCGGAACAAAAGGAATCGGCCAGTGACCATGAACGGCGTCCCCGACGGCGCTTCCGATCCTGGGGCGGACCTCCTTGCCGCGATGGATGGCCGCCGTTTCGCTTGCGTCCTGGCCGACCCGCCCTGGCAATTCATCAACCGCACGGGAAAGATGGCGCCGGAGCACAAGCGCCTGAGCCGTTACGGGACCATGGACCTCCTTGCCATCTCGGCGCTGCCCGTGGGGACAATCAGCGCGCCCATCTCCCACCTGTATCTCTGGGTGCCCAACGCCCTATTGCCCGAGGGCTTGCAGGTGATGAAGGCGTGGGGGTTCAGCTACAAGAGCAACATCGTCTGGCACAAGCTCCGCAAGGACGGGGGCAGCGACGGGCGGGGCGTGGGCTTCTACTTCCGCAACGTGACCGAACTCGTGCTGTTCGGCGTGCGGGGGAAGAACGCGCGCACCCTGCAGCCCGGCTGCCGCCAAGTGAACTATCTCGGCACGCGCAAGCGCGAGCATTCCCGCAAGCCCGACGAGCTGTACCCCATCATCGAGGCGTGCAGCCCGGGGCCGCGCATCGAGCTGTTCGCACGGGGTGCGCGCCGCGACTGGGCGGTGTGGGGCAACCAGGCTGACGACAGCTACGGACCAACCTGGAAAACCTGCGCGAACCATTCCCGTGCTGACCGGGACGGATCGGGGTTGTTTGGTTGACGTGTCTCCTTCCTCGATCAGTTGTCCGATGACCGTTGCCGGCTTCCCAAACGTGACCAGGCCACCCGGTCGCCCCTGAGAACCACCGTGAGCACCAGGTTGAGCAGCGCGGCCTCGGCGGGCAGCAGGGCGTGGGTCGGCCCGCGTCCGAGCAGCAGGAGGTTGATCGCGGTGGCAGGCCCGTACCAAAGCAGGTAGGTCGTCCTGCTGCCCCAAGGCGGCCCACGCCGGTCCGCGGCCGGGGACAACAGCTCCTGACGGACCGAAGGGGCGTGCGGTGGCCGCCCCGCGCGTGCCGAAGGACGGCCGTGCTGCGGCATGGCGGCTGAGGCCGAATCGAGCATGAAGCCACTCCTGTTGGGAACTCGCAGGGGGCTGTAGCGGCCGGGGTGCTTGGGTTCAGTGATTCATGTCACAGCTCACGGGGTTGGAGCGGGGCGGTCCAAGTCCACCCGCCCCTCACCGCCACAGCCACCGCATCGACCGCCGGAGCGCCGCCACCCCGTCCCGAAGCAGCGTCACCGGGCGACGCAGCGTCACCGG
>CAXTUQ010000833.1:0-230 GCA_964247405.1 uncultured Acetobacteraceae bacterium | reverse complement strand
CCGACCCGCTCGAACCCGCGTCCGTGGGCGAAGATCACCCGGTCCGGCCCCAGCGCCAGCAGCGTCTCCACCGCCGCCGCCGCGGCCCGGCGCTTCAGCTTGACGATGGCACGCAGGTAGGTTGGCGGCATCCCGTCCGGCGCCATCATGCCGAGCAGCCGCACCACCGGGCGCACCGCCGCTGGCAGCTTGTCCGCTTCGAGGTTCATCACCAGGTCGGTCAGCACCAG
>CAXTUQ010000832.1:0-2304 GCA_964247405.1 uncultured Acetobacteraceae bacterium | reverse complement strand
CTCGCGGGACCGCCGTGCGGCGCGCAGGCCGGCCCGGACGCGGCCGGCGTGGATAAGCAGCCGCTCCCGGCCGCGGCCCTGCACGGAGGCCAGGCCGGAGCCGTCACAGGGCGTGCGCCGCGGCTGCGCCGTGACGAGACGCGCCAAACAGGTCAGCGGCATCGGGCGATGCGCCGGGCATTGTCGATTTGCATGGGTTCTGCACCACGTTTGATCATCAATCCGCAAGCAGGGCGCTGCGTTCGAGCGGGCCAGGCTGGCCCGGTCATACGCCCGGCGTTTAACGGGTTTCAGCCGGCTGATCCAGCCCTCGGCAAGCCCGTTGCGCAACGGCCGGCGCGATGCCACGGCCGGCGCATCCGCCTGGACGCCATGCAGGTTTCTGCCGCCCTCCTGTCAGGGCCGGCAGAAACCTTGGCGGAGTCGCCCGCTCGCGAAGCGCCGCCGGGTCAGTCGTGCTCGTAGCCGTAGATCTCCGGCAGGATGAAGATCGCGGCCAGCAGCCCGATCAGCGGGAACACCGCGACGAACAACGTGGCGTTGGCCTGGCCGATGGCCGTGAACAGCGCGGGGAACAGGAAGATCGCCAGGAACGACGGCAGCTTGACGAACATGTAGGCGAAGCCGCTCGCCGTGCCGCGGTACTCCGGCCGGGCCACGACCGTCGGGATCGTCATGCAGTTCGAAGCGTCCCAGTAATGCCCCCACAGCATCGCCGCGGCCGCAAACGGCAGGACGGCGATGTGGTCCGTGTGGAGCGCCCAGGCGGCGACCAGCAGGGATGCCAGCACGATGCCGAACCCGGCGACGCTGATCCCGCGCTGCCCGATCCGCGGCGTGATCAGCGGCCCCACCCAGCCGGCAATGGCGGCGATGACGTAAAGCCCCATGGTGACGAGGTTGATGCCCAACAGCGACGACACGCCCACCATGGTGAACAGCACCGGAAGGTAGAAGGCGAAGGTCGAGAACTCGCTGCCCTGGCAGAAGCAGGCGATCCAACCATACAGCGTGGCGCGCCAACGGACCGGGTCCCGGCGGATGTCGGCCAGGAACGCCGTCGGGCGCGGCTTCGGCACGGTGACATCCTCATCCGGCAGCATGTCCAGCGGGTCGGAGTACATTGACCGCGACACCTGCTTCGCCTCGCGGAACCGGCCGTGGCGGATCAGCCAGACCGCCGTCTCCGGCAGGTCGTGGCGCATCAGCAGGATGATGAGGGCCGGCAGCGCGCCCAAGCCCAACGTCACCCTCCAGATCACCTCATGCGGCAGGTCCAGCACGATGAACACCGCGATCACCGCAAGCGTAAGCACCTCCCCCACCGCGAACATGAACTGCCAGCGGTTGCCCATGACCTCGCGCTCGCCCTTCGGCATGGACTCCATGATGTAGGTGTAGCCGTTGGAGATGTCGCTGCCGAGCGGGATGCCGAGCGCGAAGCGCACGACGACCAGCCAGCCGACGCTCGTGACGAAGGCCTGCACCAGGGCGAGGATGATGAACATGACCATGGTGGACAGGAACATCACCCGGCGCCCGATCTTGTCGGACAGCCAGCCGCCCAGCAGCGCCCCGATCAGCGCGCCGCCCTGCGTGCCCGCCGCGGCCAGCCCGAGCAGCAGCGGGTCCGGATGGTACTGGTCGCGGATGAACACCAGCACGAAGGCGATCGAGTAAAGGTCCCAGGCCTCCACCAGGATGGAGGACATCATCAGCCAGCCGACCCGGTTCCCCTTCGGGTTGTAGTTGGCCACGAGGTAGCGGACGGCGCCGTCCATGGCCGCCTGATGCGGCATCGTCATTGACACGCGAGTTCCTCCCTGGGGCGCTGCTTCATCCGCAGCACCCGTTCAAAGCACGGCGAGCATCCCGCCGTCCACGTAGATGATCTGCCCGTTGACATAGTCCGACGCCTTGGACGCGAGGAACACGGCCGCGCCGATCAATTCTTCCGGCTTGCCCCAGCGGCGGGACGGCGTGCGGGCCTTAACCCAGGCGTCGAAGGCCGGGTCATCGACCAAGGCCTGGTTCATGTCGGTCAGCATATAGCCGGGGCCGATGGCGTTGGCCTGGATGCCGTGCTGCGCCCATTCCGCCGCCATGGCGCGGGTCAGCATCTTGATGCCGCCCTTCGCCACCGTGTAGGGCGCCACCGTCGCGCGGGCCAGCTCGCTGGTGAGCGAGCCGATGTTGACCACCTTGCCGCGCCCGTGCGGGATCATGCGCTTCGCCGCTTCCCGCCCAACCACGAAGGCGCTGGTCAGGTTGGTCTCGATCACCCGGCGCCAATCCGCCGTCGCC
>CAXTUQ010000831.1:0-2307 GCA_964247405.1 uncultured Acetobacteraceae bacterium | reverse complement strand
AGGTCGACGGGGCGATCCCGCGCAAACCAGCCGCAAACGCCGCGCGTTGCGGCGAGCTCTGCGATCTCGCTGGCAGCACCCTGCGGATCGGATCGGCCCCATACGCCCCGCGATGCTCGTCGATGAAGGCGATCATCGCTTGAACGGGCGGTCGAGCTCCGCCTGGGCAAAATACGCCGACGCTTGCGCAGGACCTCGTTGGCCTGCCGCAGCTCGCGGTTCCCGCGCTCCAGCGCCTTCTTCTCCGCCACCTCGCTGGGCACCCCGGCGCGCTTGCCGCCGTCAACCTCGGCCTTCTTTGTCCACTCGTGCAGCGTCTGCGCGGCACAGCCGATCTTGGCGGCAATCGACACCACGGCCGCCCAGCGCGTCGGGTAATCGCCTGCGTGCTCCAGCACCATCCGCACCGCGCGCTCGCGCACCTCGGGCGAGAACTTGTTCGTCGTTGCCTTCGTCGTCATGGCTCCGCCTTCTCAGGAGTTGGAGCCTCCGGGAAACCCGGGACGGTTCAAAGTGCTGCCACGGTGCTGTTCATCGCCGGGGCGTGCATACCCCGCTCGGACTGGTGCACCTGAAACCGGCGGACATCCGCGGCCGTCGCCGTATCGGGCAACCGGCCCAGGAACGCAGCAAAGCCAGCGACGATACGAATGTAGTAGCGGCGGGTCTTCTCGGAAAACCCGCGCACCGTCATGTCCTCGATCAGGCGCTGACGCAGGCTGCTGGCGGGCGCCGAAGACGGATTGTTCATGGAGAGTTCCTCTCGACTTAAAGGGAGCCCTCATCGTTGGGACAGGCCTGAGCCCACTCAATCCATGCGCGTCATTCGACGTGTCGCAACGTCGTCTCCGCTCGCGCCACTCCCGTGATAGCGGGTTTGTTCTCCGGCCATGTCCGGCCGACGAAGAACCGCTTCGGATCAACTGTGGCCCGGCATCCCTCTCGAAGCCAAGTGTATTTGAGGATAGCCGCCACGACCTGCGCGCGTTCTCACTCTTTTGGGAAATCGGTGGCGAGACCCACGTCGCGCCAGGCCTCGATTTCCGCTAAAGTTGCCCTCAGCGCCTTTGTCACCGCCTCAATGCCGAAGGCGCCAAGGACGAGGTGACGTGGCGGGTTCTCGGCCTCGGTGATCCGGATCATGGCCTCGGCCGCGCGCACTGGGTCGCCGGCCTGGTTGCCGCTGACCTGGGCCGTGGCTTTCATGCGGGTACCCGCCGTCTCGGCGTAGTCGGCGATCCGGTTCGGCGTCTGCCGCAGCGAACGCCCGGCCCAATCCGTGCGGAACGGCCCCGGCTCGATGCATGTCACCTTGATCCCAAGCGGCCCGGCCTCGGCTGCCAGCGCGTCCGACCAGCCCTCGACCGCGTGCTTGCTCGCCGCGTAGTAGCCTGAGCCGGGGAAGCCGATGAAGCCGGCCACCGAGGACAAGTTGAGCACGTGGCCGCGGCGGCGCGCGCGCATGCCGGGCAGCACGGCCCGGGTCAGGGCGAACAGGCCGAAAACGTTGGCGTCGAACTGCGTCCGGATCTCGCTTTCCTCCCCCTCCTCGATGGCGGCCTGGTAGCCGTAGCCCGCGTTGTTGACGAGCACGTCGATGCCGCCGAACCGCGCTTCCGCCGCCTGCACGGCCGCCGCGACCTGCCCGGCATCCGTGACGTCGAGGCCGAGCGCCAGGGCGCGATCCTCGGCGTCCTGCGCCAGGTCGGCGACGCGCGCCCCGTCGCGGGCCGTGGCGACGACGCGCCAGCCGCGGGCAAGCACGAGTTTGGCCAGCTCACGGCCGAAGCCGGTCGAGCAGCCAGTGATGAACCAAACGGGGGAGGCTTGCGATGCCATGGCGGTTGTCCTCGCGGCGGGACGGGCGTGCGGCCGGGTGGTCGGCCGTGCTCCAGAGTGGTGCCTCAACGGCGTTGCGGCGCGCCCGATCCGGGGATCACCGAAGTTTGCGCGATGGCTACGACCTTGTTGGACAGCCCTGGCCCCGGATTGGATGACGGGTTCCGAGCGCGCCCTGACCAAGCGGCAGGCCGTGACCATACCTGGCGCTCTCCGACGCGCGGACGCTCAAGCGGTCCGTCGGCGAAGGCGAGGCTAAGCATGGTGGACAACCGACCTGAACGGCCAACGGCTGCTCCGCATGCACGTTGCCCCGGCTGTCTCCGGTGCTATCGTTTCCCGGCCTATAATAACCACCGGGGGAAATCGTGAAGCGCGCGCTCATCGCCGCATCGGCATGCTTGTTCCTCAGTTCGGCCGCGCTCGCCGCCGACCTGCCTACGGTGTCGCCGTCCGAAGTCGGCATGA
>CAXTUQ010000830.1:0-2308 GCA_964247405.1 uncultured Acetobacteraceae bacterium | reverse complement strand
GGGCGGAACCGCGGCCAAGCCGCGCTGATCGGCGCCGCCGCGGGCGGGGCGCTGGGCGCCGGCGCGGGCTATGCGGTTGCGAGCAACAACCTGAACCGGGCCAGCAGCGAGGCGCAGTTCAACGACGCGATCCAGCAGGCCAACGCCGATGCGCAGGCTTACCGCTCGTCGGCCCTGCTGTCTCGGCAGGTCGCCGACGAGGCCTTGGCGGACGCGCGCCGGCTGAACGGCCAGCTTCGGGCTGGCCAGATCACCCAGGCTCAATATCGGTCTGCCCTTTCTAAGTACCAGGCGGACAGCGATGCCATGACCAAGCAGATCACCGAGGCGCGCAAGGCCGCAGTGACGATGCGGCAGAACGCGGCGGTCGCCAGCCGTGCGAACAACGGGGAGCTGTCCCGCTCGGCTTCGGACGTGGAAGCGTCCAGCAGCCAAATCGAGCAGAGCCAGGTGCGGATCAGCCGCATGTTGGCCGGGGAAACGCTGTGAGGGCCGCGCTCGCCGCCGGCGCGTTGCTGGGGCTGGCCGCCTGCACCCCGCAGCAATGCGACCCGTCGCAGGCCGGGTTCTTCAGCGGCATCGGCTGCGCGGCCTCGGGCAGCTACGCCACCCGCAGCCAGTACCAGCAGGTCGAGCTGGCGCAGCAGCGCGCCGCCGCGGCGCAGAGCCGCGACCAGGCGCAGGACGCGGGCGCCCGGGCCAGCCAGGCGCTGCTGACGCGCGACCAGGCCCGGCGGCGCCTGGTTGCAGCCGATCAGCAGACGGCGCAGCTCCGGGCGCGACTCACCGCCGCGCGTGCGCGCGGGGGCGTGGATCAGGCCCGCTTGAACGATGCGCAGGCGGAGTTGGATGCGCTGCAGCGCCAACGCGCCGTCTTGCAGCGCGGCGCGACCGAGGAGGATTTGCGCGCGCTGGAGGACCATCAGCGGCGGCTGAGGGACGAGGTGTCGGGCCTTTAGGTGGCCCTACTCTGACGGGGGCACGACGCTCTCAAGCTCCGGCAAGAGGACGACGCTTTCCTGCTCATTCGGATCGGTCCGCGCGATCACGGCGACGCAGGTTTCCGTTTCGCTCGGATTGTAGGGCAAATGAGGCACGTCGGCCGGGATGTACAGGAACTCGCCGGGCTGGAGCGTCGAATGCTGGTCCAGGCGCTCGCCGTGCCACATGCAGGATGTGCCGCTCAGCGCGAAGACTGCGGTTTCGTGCTCGGCATGCTTGTGCGCCTTGGCCCGGCCGCCCGGCGGGATGCGGACGATTTGCATGTGCAGGCCGCGGGCGCCGACGGTTTCAGCGGAAACCGCGGCGGCATAGACTAACCCCTGCTTGCCGACAAAGCTGTCCCCCATGCGGACAATCCTGCACGTCGGCGATGCGTCTGTTTCCTCGTCCATCGTCTGATCCCTCATGCGTTACGACCGGCAGGGGGAGCCTATACCAACCGCCCGTTGCGGCAACGAATATCGGCCACCGCCTCTCAATGCGCCCCCTGCACCGCGGCGCGGCTCAGCGCCGTGATCTGTGCCTTCGCCGCGTCCCGCTGCACCGGGCGGCCCTCCGCCAGCGTCACCGCGTGCTCCTGCAGGATCGGCAGGAACGGCAGCATCGTGTTCTGGGAGCGCGCCGAGACTTCCTGCCGCAGCACGCCGAGTTGCGCCGCCACCGCCTGCCGCGCCGGGCCAGTCGCGATCTGCCGCACCAGGCGCATGTAGCCGTCCATGGAGGCGTCCGCCTGCGCCAGGTTGCGCGCCGCCGCTTCCTCCGCGAAGCGCCGGTCGTCGGGCTTCGTCAGGTCTCGGCCGATGTCGGTCTGGATGCGGGCGCGGTTGGTGAAGTCCCACACGTTCTGCGCCAGCAGCACGCCCGCCTCCAATTGCGCCAGCAGGGCCACGTTGGCCGCGTCCGTGCGCTCCCGCTGGTCGCTCGCGAGCCGGGCAGAGAGCCGGTCCAACCCCTGACGCAGGCCCTCGTCCGCCGTCTGCTCGCGCAGCGCCGCGACCGTGGCGCGGGGGTCGTCCGCCGCCTGCTGCCGCGCGCCGCTGACTTCGGCGAACTCGGCGCGGGCGCGCTCGACCTCCGGCAGGCCGCCCACCGCCGGGGCGGACAGCACGAGGCGGAAGCCCATCGTGGGCAGCCGGGTTGGTTCGCCCGCCTCGGCGTTGAAGGGCGGGATCTCGTCCCGCATCGCCGTGTGCAGGCTGGCGGGGCTGCTTGCCGCGTAGCTGCCGCCGCGCACGGCGATGCCGCCGGCCTGGCCGTGCGGGCGGCCGACGCGGTTCATGCGGTACGGCTCCAGCATCATCTGCCC
>CAXTUQ010000829.1:0-2312 GCA_964247405.1 uncultured Acetobacteraceae bacterium | reverse complement strand
GAGCCAACGCTGTCCGCGGTGATCTCGGGCGGCACGCCGGGTCCGCACCCGATCCAGGGCATCGGCGCCGGGTTCGTGCCGGCGAACCTGCATCCCGACGTGCTGGACGGCGTGATCCAGGTGGAGGCGGAGGAGGCGCGCGAGTACGCCCGGCGCTCCGCCCGGCTGGAAGGGCTGCTGGTCGGCATCTCGTCGGGCGCCACGCTCGCGGCGATCGCCAAGAAGCTGCCGGAGTTGCCGGCAGGGGCCACGGTGCTGGGGTTCAACTACGACACTGGTGAACGCTACCTGTCGGTGCCGGACTTCCTGCCCGCCTGATCCGGCGCCGGCCCTTGCATCCGCCCGGCTCCCATCCATTTACCATCCAGGT
Organism: uncultured Acetobacteraceae bacterium; assembly: GCA_964247405.1. GTDB lineage: Bacteria > Pseudomonadota > Alphaproteobacteria > Acetobacterales > Acetobacteraceae > CAHJXG01. The sequence goes on along the minus strand of CAXTUQ010000829.1, from coordinate 1,942 downwards.
GGATGGTTTATGGATGGGAGACGATGGAAATGTTGCCTGGGCTGCGGAGGGCCGACAGCGAAAAAATCACCATCAATCTCGGCTTTGTCGATCTCGGCCACATCGACCTGATGGTGCAGGACGGATTCTACTCAAACCGCACGGACTTCATCCGCACGGCCATCCGCAACCAGCTTGAACGCCACGCCGAGGTGGTGCGGCAGTCGGTAGCGCGGCACAGCCTGGATCTGGGCCTACGGCATTATGGCCGGGGGGAGCTTGAGGGGGCGCGGTGCCGGGGCGAGGCGTTGCACATCAACGTGCTCGGCCTGGCGAGCATCGCCGCCGACGTGTCGCCCGAGTTGGCCCGCGCGGCCATCGCCTCGGTGAAGGTGCTGGGCGCGCTGCACGCCAGCGCCGCGGTCAAGGCGGCGCTGGCCGACCGCACGCAGTAGCGTTCCGGCGGCGGATGCCGACGGTTTCGACGGAAGCCGATCCCGGTTCCGAACGGGGACGCCTGATGGGGTCCCGAGCACGAAAGCCAAGACCATGAAGCCACTCCTGCCCCGCGGCCTGATCGATGCGGCGCGTCTCACCAAGGCCGGGCGCCTGTCCGAAGCCACGGCGGCCCTGCAAGACATGCTTGCGGGACAGCAGGCGTCCGACCCGGCCCGGCGCGGCCCGCCGACCATCGACGGCAGCGCCGAAGCGGCACCGAACCAGGCGGAAGGGGTCGGGCTGCCGATCCCCAAGGCCCTGCGCGGCCTGCTCGATCGGGTTACCCAGGGCGGTTTCCAAATGCCGGAGGTCGCCCCCAAGCCCGCCCCGGGCACAATGCCGGCGGGCCTTCGGGACGGCGCGCAGTTCCTGGCGAAAACGTTCAGCAACGCGGCCGGCAGCCGCCCCTACAAGCTCTTTGTGCCCAGCGGCTACCATGGGCAGCCGGTGCCGCTGATTGTTATGCTGCACGGCTGCACCCAGTCGCCCGACGACTTCGCCGCCGGCACGCGGATGAACCTGGCGGCGGAGCAGCACACCTGCCTCGTCGCTTACCCCGGCCAGACCAGCTCGGCGAACCTGCAGAAGTGCTGGAACTGGTTCAGCGAGGCCGACCAGCACCGCGGCGCCGGGGAGCCGTCATTGATCGCCGGGATCACGCGCGAGGTGATGGGCCACTACGCCGTCGATCCCGCGCGCGTGTATGTCGCCGGGCTTTCGGCGGGGGGCGCGGCCGCGGCGGTGTTGGGTGAAACGTACCCGGACCTGTATGCGGCCATCGGGGTGCATTCGGGCCTGGCCTGCGGTGCCGCGCGCGACATGCAATCGGCGTTCACCGCGATGCAGCGGGGCGGCGCGGTTCCTCGGGCCGCCGGCGGCGCGCGGGTGATGCCGGCCATCGTGTTCCACGGCGACCGGGACACCACGGTGAACCCGCGCAACGGCGACGCCGTGGCCGAGCAGTCGGCGCACGGCGCCCCGCTCGTCGCGCAGTCAGAGGACGGCCAGGTGCCCGGGGGCCGCGCCTACCGCCGCACCCGGCGGGCGGACGCGGATGGCCGAACGGTGATCGAGCAATGGGTGGTGCACGGCGCGGCCCATGCCTGGTTCGGCGGCAGCTCCGCCGGCTCCTACACCGACCCGCGCGGGCCGGACGCGACGGGGGAGATGCTGCGCTTCTTCCTGGAGCACCCCCACCCCGCCCCGGCCGGCTGATTGCGCCGGTGTCAGAACGCGCCGACGTGGCGCTCGATGATCGCGAGGTTCCGTAGGTTGGCCTTCAGCGCCATGTCGAACACGTCGCCCAGCACCGGCACGCTGCCGCCGGCAACCTCCAGCGCGACGTTGGCCAACATGCGGGCCAGTTGCGGCCTCGGCACGCCGAGCTTCGCGGCCTCGTAGATGATGTAAAGGGAAAGCGCCCCGAGCACCGCGTCGCCGCCGACCGGCACCAGGCCGACGACGC
>CAXTUQ010000828.1:0-2322 GCA_964247405.1 uncultured Acetobacteraceae bacterium | reverse complement strand
GTCCTCGCTCGCCAGCCGGCCCGGCAAGGCGCTGGAAGCGACGTATGGCGACCGGCGGCTGAACTTCTTGCAGGACCTCAACCCGCAAGGCGGCAAGGAAAGCACGGGGCTGGTGTCCCGCTTCACCGTGCGCGGCGTGGCGGCCCCGGCTCAGGCGCCCGTGCCGGTGCGGCTCCTGTCGCAGACGGACATCGTGAAGATCCTGGCCAACGCCTACCTTGAGGACTTCAAGGTGCGCGACCTGTCCCCGCCCAAGCCCGCCGAGATCGCCGCCCTGTTCGTACGGCTGTCGCAGCAGGCGGGCGGCGCTGTGCAGGGCGCCCTTTCGGTCGATGACATCGAGGAGCTGCGCGAGTACTTCGACCTGCATTTCGGCGGCCATTCGCTGCTCCGGGAACTCGGCCCCGCTTATTGGGCGTACGCCGCGGAGGTCATTCCCCGCCTGGCCCCGGAACTGCGGGCGGAGGCCTACGCGCCGCTGTGGAACGGCACGGAGGCCTTCACCCGCGTGGCCCGGCAGTTGACGGGCGCGCTCGCCTCGCTCGGCTTTCCCGAAACGGCGTTCTGCGGCCTCGACGCCCTGCTGCCGCGGGAAACCAGCGTGCTGGACGCGGACATGGTGTTCGGCTTGGGGGAAGGGGGCAGCGGCTCCTTGCGCATGGCGTCCGCGTCCGGGGCGTCGGCGCCCGGGGTCTCGGCATTGGTGGACCGCTCAGTCGCGGCGGCGCTGATCGCGGAGATCACCGTGCCGCTCGCCGAGCGCCCGTGGGAGTTCTTCGAGCATACCGACCTTCTGGACTTCCCCGGCGCGCGGACGCGGGAGGAGATCACCGATCCCGAAGGCTTCCTGGCGCAGCCGGGGCGCCTCGGCCGGGTGTTCCTGCGCGGCAAGGTCGCCTACCTGTTCCAGCGCTACAACGCGGAGCAGGAGATCGCGGCCATGCTGCTCTGCGTCGGCCCGTCGAACCAGGACGTGCAGACGCTGCCCAACATGATCGACGGCTGGATCGGCCAGACGGTCGGCCCGACGCCCGCGGCGCGCGCCCGGCAGCGCAACAGCCTATTCCTCGTGCTGACCAAATTTGACGGCGAGTTCGAGGACAAGGCCGGGGAGGACGTGGCGGGCGGCCAGCGCTGGACGGCGCGGCTGCAGGCGTCGCTGCTGGACTTCTTCGGCAAGGCGCATGGCTGGCCGCGCGAATGGGCGCCGGGCCGGCCGTTCAGCAACACGTTCTGGCTGCGCAGCACCGCGGTCGGCTTCGCGTCGGTGATGGACTACGCGGACGGGGCGGAAACCGGGGTGTCGCCCCGCGCCGCGGCGGCGGTGGCGCAGCGTCGGGCCGCCTATCTCGGCAACCCGCTGGTCCAGGCGCATTTCGCCGACCCGGTCCGGGCGTGGGAGGCGGCGCTCTCGCCCGGCGATGGCGGCGTCGGCTATTTGGCGGAGGCGCTGCGCCCGGTCTGCGACCCTGCGACCAAGGCGGAGCAGGTTTCCGGGCGCGTCGAGGAGCTGGCCGCCGACATGGCGCATCGCCTGCGCCCCTTCCACACCGGGGACCTGGCGGCGGAACTGGCCCGGGCGAAGCGGGACGCCCGCGGCGTGGCCCGCGCCCTCTTGGCCTGCGCGCAGGCGCAGATGTTCGGCCCGCTGCTGCGGCAGATGCAGGTGACGCAGGACTTGATCAGCTCGGTGTACTGGGAGCTGCAATCGAAGGCGGACGATGCGCCGGCGCCCATCGGCACCGTGGGGGCGCGGCACGACTACCTGAGCGCGCTGGGCGGGCTGCTGGACGACGAGGAGCCGGCGGCGCCCGCGGCGGCGCCCCCGCGCGACCGCTTCGACCGTTTTGCCGATCTGGCGCTCGCCGAGTGGAACCGGCAGTTGCTGGCGCTGGCCGACGATCCCGCGACCCCGGCCGTGTTCCATCTGCCGCGCGAGCAGGCGGCGACCTTGGTGAACGAGGTCATGACCGCCGCCCGCCGTTTGGCGCTCCGCGACCGCATCGCCGGGGACCTGCGGGTGCGCGCGAGCTTCCAGCACCGCAACCCTGGCGCCGCGCAAAAGCCGATCATGCTGGTGGAGGGGGGCATCAACGGTTTCGTCCACATGCTGGACTTCGACCGGGTGCCGCTCGACCGGCGCCCGCGCCCGGGCGGCAGCGAGCGGGCGGTGTTCGCGCCCCGCCCGCCGGTCCAGGGTCAGCCGGCGCTGGGGGACACCCCGGCCCCTTACGACTACCAGTTCCACGTCGATTGGATCGTGGCAGTGGCCCGGCTGTTCGAGGACAACGTGCAGGACCCCGCGGCGTCCGGCCTGGACAT
>CAXTUQ010000827.1:574-2331 GCA_964247405.1 uncultured Acetobacteraceae bacterium | reverse complement strand
CTCCCCGACCCTGCTTATGGGCACGCCGCTCACGGGATCACCAGCCGCCCGGTGTCGCGCCAATAGCCGTCCCCGTCGTCGAGGGTCTGCAAGCGCAGCCGCACGTCGCCGTTGCGCTGCGTGGCGCCGGACGCATCCGTGACCTCATCGACGGCGAAGGTCTCGCGCTGCATCTCGGCCTCCGGCGCGTCCGGGTCGATCTCGCGCCGGGCGACGGTGACGGTGAGCGGCAGGTCCATGCGGTGCGCGTCGTCGGGGTTGGCGAACTCCATCACATACAGCGGCGTCGCGGTCCAGCGCGCGAGGGGCAACTGGCGGAACCCAAGCTGCGTCACGGTCTGGAAGGCGATCCTGAACGACACGTCCTGCGCCGGCGGCCCGTCCAGGTCGAGGTTGCGCAAGACGACGTTCTCCTCGCGGATCTGGCCGTTGTTGTCCATCTTGCCAATGTAACGGGCGGTGGAGCGCATCGAAAGCCGGCCCGTGCGCAGCATGAAGTTGCGCAGCCGCCCCTCCGCCTGCACGCACAGCGCGGCTCCCACCGCCGCCGTGGTCTTGGGATCGTCGATCCGGTTGGCGGCGTCGCGGAACGGGTACTTCTCGCCGACCCGGTAGCGGTGCATCCCGACGATGCGGTGCGGCGCCACCGGCGCCTTGGCCAGCACCATGTCGCCCACCACCCGCAGCCGCGACGGCCGGCCCGACAGCAGCAGCACGTCGCAGTCGTAGGTCCACACGACCTCGCACAGGTCGGCCAAGACCGGGCCGAGCACGGCGGAGACCACCGGCTCGATCTGCTGGGTGCCGACGGCCAGCGCCACCTCCGCCACCCGGAACCCCTGCGCCCCGGCCGACGCCGCGGCGTCCTCCAGGTACTCCATCGCCCGCACGGAGCGATGCAGGTCGGCGCTGAGAACGTCGCCCACCGTGCGGCGCAGCACCTCGCCGGTGGCCCGGCCCTCCACCGCCTCGTAGGCGCGGAGGATGGCGATGCCGAGCGGCTCCAATACGGTGGACACGAACAGCCGCCGCCGGTGCCGCTCCGGCTCCGACTGGCCGCCCTGGTCCTGGCCCAGCGCCCGGTTCAGCAAGGCGCGCGGGTCGGCGACCCCGGCATCGCGCAACGCGGCCGAAAAGGCCGGCAGCGCCACGGCCGTGATGATCCGCTCCAGCACGTCGTCGCCGGCGATCTTGAAGCTTTCGCGGAATTCCTGCCGCGGCAGGATCGCGTCGCCGCCTTGCATCGCGTAGGTGCTGACCATCAGATCCGTCGTGCCGCCGCCGATGTCGATGCTGGCGACGCGCAGGCTGGGCGTGCCCGCCACCTCCGGACGCACCCGGCCGACCAGCTCCATGAGCGCCCCGGCGTCGCCTTGCAGCCGCTCCGTGACCTCGTTGTGCAGCCAGACGATCTGCGTCGCCGTCGCCTCGTCGAGGTTCGCCAGCACGCGCGGCGGATTGACCTTGCCGGACCAGCCCAGCATGTCCCAGGCGAGCGTCACCGCCCCCTGCGCCCGCCCGCGCAGGATGTGCTGCTCCGCCACCGGCATCCCCGGCGGCATGGTCAGCAGCAGGCTGCGCAACTGCCGCGGCTTGTCCGCGTCGCGCCGCTGCGCGCGGGTGCCGGGCGCGTTGATCTGGCTGAGCGCTTGCAGCAGGATCTCCGCCAGCATGAAGGTGAACACGCTGCTGCGGCTGAACCGCGCCCGCACCGCCGGCTGGCCGCGCCGCTGCTTCAGCACGTTGCCGTCCTCCGC
>CAXTUQ010000827.1:0-564 GCA_964247405.1 uncultured Acetobacteraceae bacterium | reverse complement strand
CCGGCGGGTCGGTCGTCACCCCGTCCTGCGCCCGCCCGTTGAACCGCCAGCCCTGGGTCGAGGGGCGGCTGTCCCAAAGATACCGCTTGGGGGAGGACAGCCCGGTCGATCCCTCGTTGCCCAGCCGCGCGCCGGCGAGCCGCACCGCCTCCGGTCCGATCCGCACCGGGCTGGGCCAGGAAAAGGCGGAGGCGCGGCCGGAGCGGCGGCTCACCGCGTCGCGCCCGAAGCTCGCGCGGGAGAACTCCACCCGGCTGTCGAACGGGCGCCCGTGCACGCACTCGGCCCGCGACAGGTCGCGCAGCGCCAGCGGGTAGCTGTCGGACAGGTTCATGCCCTGGCCCGGATGCTCCTCGATCAGGATGCCGCAGGTCCGCGCGTTGCCGAGGTCTAGCACCAGGTCCACCGAAACCGGCAGGTAGCCCAGGTTGTCCGATACCACGTCCAGGAGCCGCAGCCGCGGCAGCGCGTCCGCCGCGGCGAGCAGGCCCATCATGACTTGGTAGCGCGCGTAGTGCTCGCAGCCGCGCGCCAGGTCCTCCGGGCGCAGCTTCCGCCCGCCGC
>CAXTUQ010000826.1:0-2332 GCA_964247405.1 uncultured Acetobacteraceae bacterium | reverse complement strand
GCCTCGCACCGCAAATCGCCCACCGACCCATCCTGCCGCGTAATCGCTACCGCCATGCTCGACCCCGTCCCAAATCAAGCGGCAGAACGAATCACAAAAGCGGTCCAAGCGGGATCACGTCCGAGTCAACGGTCAGGGCGATTGGTATAACACTTGATCGGACATATCGGCTTGGATGGTGCGGGCCACTGCCGCCGGGAAAGGATGCGCTCCTTCCCGGTGGCCCATCCGAGGAGCCGAACCAATGTCAACCGAACGCAAGGTGATCCGGGCCAAGATCGGCCTGTTGGAGCTGGGCAAGCAGCTCGGCAACGTCAGCCAGGCCTGCAAGATCATGGGCTACAGCCGTGACAGCTTCTACCGCTTTCAGGAACTCTACGACAAAGGCGGCGAGGTCGCGCTGGCCGAGATGACCAAGCGCAAGCCGGTGCTGAAGAACCGCGTCGACCCGGCGATCGAGCAGGCCATTGCCGAGCTGGCCATTGAGCAGCCGGCGATGGGCCAGGTGCGGATCGCCAACGAACTGCGCAAGCGCGGCATGACCGTCTCGCCTGCCGGCGTCCGCTGCGTGTGGCAGCGCCACGATTTGGAAACCATGAAGAAGCGGCTCAAGGCGCTCGAAGCCAAGAGCGCCCAAGACGGCCTGGTGCTCACCGAGGCCCAGGTCGTGGCGCTTGAGCGGGCCAAGCTCAGCGAAATCCGGAGGATTTGCGCGGGACAAGGAGGCTTACGGCGAGTTCGAAAGCGAGTGCCCGGGCTACTGCGGCGCCCAGGACACCTTCTCTGTCGGCACCCTGAAGGGCGTGGGGCGCATCTATCAGCAGACCTTCATCGACACCTATACCAAGGTGGGCTTCGCCAAGCTCTACGACCGCAAAACGCCCATCACCGCCGCCGACCTGCTGAACAACCGCGTGGTGCCCTTTTTCGACGAGCACGACATCAAGCTCTGCCGGGTGCTGACCGACCGGGGAACCGAGTATTGCGGCACCTCGCAGGCGCACGAATACCAGCTCTACCTCGCCGTAGAGGACATCGACCACAGCCGCACCAAGGCACGCAGCCCATAGACGAACGGCATCGTCGAGCGGTTCCACAAGACCATGCTCCACGAGTTCTACCAGGTCGCCTTCCGCAAGCGGATCTACACCGAGATCGCGCAGTTGCAGGCCGACCTCGACACGTGGATGGCCAGCTACAACGAGCAGCGCCCGCACCAGGGACGCTGGTGCTATGGTAAAACGCCCATGCAGACCTTCGTTGACAGCAAACAAATTGCCAGGGACAAGATGCTCAGCGCCGCCTGACGTCGGACAAACAAACCCCATCCGACACCAAACAAGCCAAGTGTCAGATCAGGTCCCAGCTAGTACAGGCGCTGAACGTGGCCTGAAAGACGCTTGCGCCGCGGTGTCGCCTTTGGGGTGGCGCGGACGGGCCGAGACGTGGGCAAAGCCAAGCCGCCGGAGCAAGCTGCCCACCGTGCGCCCGGCCAGGCTGACGCTGAAGCGGTCCTCGATGACCCGGGCCAGGTCCACGCGCCGCCAGCGCACGATGCCGTTCTTGGCCACGTCAGGACCTGACCGCACCAGTCCGGCCACCTCAGCCTCTTGCTCGGCCGACAAGCGCGGCTTCGGCCCAGGGCGGCCCTGCTTGTCGGCCAGCCCTGCCAAGCCCGCCTCGTTGCAGCGATGCACCCAATCGCGCAACGTCTGCCGGTCCATCCCGCACAACCGCGCCGCCTCCGCCCGGGGCTGGCCCTCCTTGATCAACGCCAGCGCCAACATGCGCCGCGCCGCGTTGCTGTCCCGGCATCCTGCCGCTTCGCGCCGCAACGCTGCCGCCGTGTGCTCGTCCCGCGTGATCGCAACCGCCACCATCCGATCCTCCGCCGCCATGCAGGAGAACCGAATCACAGCGCCCGTAGCCGTGAATAGGCATCACAAGCCAACGAACTCAGCCGTCGGTATCATACCACCAAAGCTCGCCTCACCGCTGAAGCCGCCAAGGAGGTCTCACAACCAAACAAAGTCCGGGTCGTCCGACATGGCTTCGAAGATGCGCCACCACACGCCCTTGCGGCTCCACCGGTTGAAACGGCGGAACACGCTGTTCCATTCGCCAAACGCGCCCGGAAGATCGCGCCAGGGAGCGCCCGTCCGCACAGTCCACAGCACGCCTTCCAGGAACATCCGGTTGTCTCGCCCGGTCGAGCCTTTCTGGTCAGGGCGCCCGATGATGAACGGAGCCATGGGCTCCCAAGCAGTGTCACTCAACACTAGGTTCTGTTAGATCTTGATTGCTTGCCTTTGATTGTGGCTTTGAGCCAATC
>CAXTUQ010000825.1:0-2343 GCA_964247405.1 uncultured Acetobacteraceae bacterium | reverse complement strand
GATCCAAGGCTGGGACGATTTGCGGCGTCGGCTCGCGCCCGACCGGCGCTGCTTCGGCTTTTTCCACCCGGCACTGCCAGGGGAGCCGCTGATCTTCGTCGAGGTCGCGCTGACGAACGGCCTCGCCGATGCCGTGCAGCCGTTGCTGGCGCGCGACTGGGCGCCCGCCAGCGCGCGGGACGCGGACACCGCGATCTTCTACTCGATCTCCAACTGCCAGGACGGTCTGCGGGGCATCTCGTTCGGCAACTTCCTGATCAAGCAGGTGGTCGAGGAACTCAAGCAGGAGCTGCCGCAGCTGGTCCGGTTCTCGACGCTGTCGCCGGTGCCGGGCTTCCGGCGCTGGCTCGAGCGGCGGCTTGCGGCGCATGACGGATTGTTGCCTGAGGCGGCGCTTGCCGCGCGCGGCACGGAGCGCTGGTGGGAGGACCGTGCGCGAGCGGAGGCGCTCCGCGAGCCGTCCACCCGGCTCTGCGCGACCTTCCTCACCACCGTCACCGAGCGCGGCCCGCTCGACCCGGTGGCGCGTTTCCACCTCGGCAACGGTGCACAGCTCGAGCGGATCAACTGGCTCGGTAACACAGCGCCGCGCGGGATCCAGGAATCCTACGGGATCATGGTCAACTACCTTTACGACCCCGCCCAGATCGAGGCAAACCACGAGCGGTTCGTCCGCGGCTGCATCGTCCGTTCGCCCGCGGTGGATGCGCTGCTGGCCGGGCCGGAACCGTCGCCGAAGCCATATGCCGCGTGACATCGTATCGTAACATCGGCTCAAGCCTGAGCCGAGCAAACCACCCGACCCGGACCTCGACGTCCGGGCGGGAGACAGGAAGAGGCGCAATGTCCTATGGCACGGTAAGCACGAGCGTCCGTCGGCAGCGCACGCCGCTCAACCGGCAGTAGATCGTGGGATTCTGGGCGGCCTGGTTCGGCTGGATGCTGGACGGGATGGATTCCGTCATCTACGCGCTGGTGCTCGGCCCCGCGCTGACCGAGCTGCTGCCGAAGTCGGGGATGGACGCGAGCCCCGCCACCATCGGCTATGTCGGCTCCGTAATGTTCGGGCTGTTCCTGGTCGGCTGGGGGCTGTCGTTCATCTGGGGGCCGATCTCGGACCGGTTCGGCCGCACCAAGTCGCTGGCCGCGACCGTGCTGGTCTATGCGCTGTTCACGGGGGCCGCGGCGTTCGCGCCGAACATCTGGCTGCTCAGCCTGTTCCGCTTCCTGGCCGGGATCGGCGTCGGCGGCGAGTGGGCGATGGCGGGGAAATATGTAGCCGAGGCCTGGCCGGAGGACCGGCGCAAAATGGGCGCGGGATATCTGCAGACCGGCTATTACTTCGGCTTCTTTGTGGCTGCCGCGCTCAACTTTACGGTCGGGGCCTCGCTGGGCTGGCGGGCGATGTTCCTGTGCGGGCTGTTGCCGGTGATCGTGTCGATCGCGACGCTGGTCGGCGTCAAGGAACCGGAGCGTTGGGAGCACGTGCACCACGAAGAGGAGGTGGTCCCGGCCAAGCGGCGGAACCCGTTCACGGTCATCTTCGGCGCCCGCTACCGGCAGCAGACGATCGTGATGTCGGCGCTGCTGACCATCGCCATCGTCGGGCTTTGGGCCGGCGCGGTATACGAGCCGACCGCGATCGTGTTCCTCGCGCGCCAGGCCGGCATGGCGCCGCCGGAGGCAGCAAAGATGGCGTCGTATGGAACGGCGCTGCTGTCGATCGGCACGATTATCGGCTGCGTCGCGGCACCCTGGCTCGCCGAATGGATCGGGCGGCGGCCGACACTGGGGCTGTACTACCTCGGCATGGCAATCACCATCGCGCTCGCCTTTGGCTGGGCGTTCTACAGGCCGACGGCCTCGGCGTTGTCGACATTCCTCGTGGTGCTGTTCTTCCTCGGCGTGGCCGGCGGCAACTTCGCAATCTTCAGCCTGTGGCTGCCGGAGCTGTTCGGCACCGAGGTGCGCGGCACTGCGTTCGCGTTCTGCACCTCGGTCGGACGGTTCATTGGCGCGATCGTCAATTTCGGCCTCGCTGCGGCGGTTGCCGCCTGGGGCTCGCTTGGCACGCCGATCGCGCTGACGGCGATCGCGTTCGTGATCGGGTTGCTGGTCATCCCGTTCGCGCGCGAGACAAAGGGGGACGTGCTGCCCAACTAAAAGCGTGGCTTGGCCCACTGGCAGCGTCCGTGCGGAAATGTACGGTAAGGACCTGAGTGGGCGTCAGGGCTGCGGTGCCTCGGCCATCTCGGCCTCGACCCAACTGCTGCTTGCCGTAGTCAGGCGAGAGCATTCAAAATCCTGGGGGGGTGATCACGCCGCGGCTGCCGTCGCTTTTTG
>CAXTUQ010000824.1:0-2344 GCA_964247405.1 uncultured Acetobacteraceae bacterium | reverse complement strand
CGGCGCCTTCCGCGGCTACGGCATGGGGCAGACGCTGGGCGCGCTGGAGCAGGCGATGGACGCCCTGGCGCGCGGCCTCGGCATGGACCCGTTCGCGTTCCGCCGCCGCAACATGGTGCGCCCGGGCGACTGGCTGGACGAGGCGCACGGCCTGCTGGACGACGTGGAGTTCGGCAGCTACGGCCTCGACCAATGCCTGGACCTCGTGGAGCGCGCGCTCCTCGCCGACCCCGGCCTCCCGGCGCCGGAGGGGGCGGAGTGGCAAGTCGGCCAGGGCGTCGCGATGGGGATGCTGGCGACGGCGCCGCCGTTCGGGCACCGGGCGGAATCGCGGCTGTTCCTGGCAGCGGACGGCGGGTTCGACCTGCACGTCGGCACGGCGGAGTTCGGCAACGGCACCTCCACCACGCACCGCCAGGTGGCCGCGGCCGTGCTGGGGACGGCGCCGGGCCGCATCCGGCTGCGGCAGTCCGACACCGACCTGGTCGGCCACGACACCGGCGCGTTCGGCAGCACCGGAACCGTGGTGGCCGCCCGGGCGACGGAGACAGCGGCGCTCGCGTTGCGCGAACGTATCCTGCAAGCCGCGTCGGCGCTGACCGGCCATCCCACGGCGGAATGCCGGCTGATCGAGGGGGCCGTGCTGTGCGGCAACCGGGCGGTGCCGCTGTCGGAACTGCCCGGCGCCGGCGCGGGCCTTGCCGTAATGCGCAAGGCGGACGCCGCGCCGCGCTCCCTCGCGTTCAACGTGCAGGGCTTCCGCATTGCGGTGAACCGCGGCACCGGGGAGATCCGCATCCTCCGCAGCGTGCACGCCGCCGACGCCGGCCGGGTGATGAACCCCATGCAGTGCCGCGGCCAGGTCGAGGGCGGCGTGGCGCAGGCGCTCGGCGCCGTGCTGCACGAGGCGCTGCGGATCGGGGACGACGGCGCGGTGAGCAACCCGGCGTTCCGCCACTACCACATCCCCACCTGGGCCGACGTGCCGCGCACGGAGGTGCTGTTCGCCGACACGTCGGACGCCTTCGGGCCGATGGGCGCCAAGTCGATGAGCGAAAGCCCGTTCAACCCGGTCGGCCCGGCGATGGCCAACGCGCTGGCGGACGCGACGGGCCTGCGCTTCACCGCCCCGCCGTTCACGGCGGACCGGGTTTGGGCGGTGCTGGCCGCGCGGGATGGCGACGACTGACGCTGGATCAGGGCTATACTTCAGCAAACTGGGTCCCAGGAAGCTTGCTTTGTTGCACATTCCGTTTCATGGTCTGGACGCAGGCGCGGGACGTTCCCTGCCTCACATGAGGGACACGCCCATGAGCGAATTCGCCGAGTATCAAGATCGCCTGGACATGCGCGAGCAGCTTGCCCGCATCGACCGCACTTTGGTCGAGAACCGGAAGTTTGCCGCCGAGGCGCAGAAGCTCTCAGCCGAGCAGGGCAAGCTGTTTGCGGAGACGGCCAATCTGCGGGTCATCCGCTTCGTGACGCCGGTTGCGCTGGTGGTCGGCGCGGTGGCCTCGCTGATCGCAGCCGCCCCGGTGCTGCTGCGGTTGCTGCCCGGACATCAGTGACGCCGGAACGCTTCCGCGAGTGCACGGCCAGGCTCCGCTATTCCTCGCGGGGTCTGGCAGACGTGCTGGGCTGCGACGACCGCTTGGTGCGCCGCTGGAGTTCGGGTGCGATGCCCGTTCCTCCGGAGGTCAAAGCCTGGCTCGAAGTGGCCGCTGCGGTGCCCGAGCCTCGCCCGGCTTGGCTTGACCGTTCGGCTTTGCTTGCCCGCCTGACCCTGCCATCAAATCTTGCAGGAGGCTGAGATGCACAAGCTGCTTGCCGCCACGGCCCTGCTCGGCCTGCTGTCCTCCGCCCCTGCCGTTTTCGCGTTAACTCAGGCGGATGGCGAGGACTGACGCCCAGGGCTGGGCGGTCAGCGTTGGGCGATTTTTACCAGGTAAGTGAAGCGGCTTGCACTCATCCGTGGCTGTCGGAGGTAACGAGTTTGACGGCAAGCGCCCCCATGATCGTTGCTGCGAACCAGCGCGCTGCCTGTCCAACCCCTTTCACGCTACGCAAGCCGGCTGCGGCGCGAGCCGTCATAAGCGCCACAATGATAAGCACCGTTGTCCCGCACACGTTGAACCAAAGACCCAATAGAAGCGTCTGCACAGCGGCCATCCCGGGTAGCGGATCGACGAACTGGGGCAGGAACGCAAGGAAGAATAGCCCAACCTTCGGGTTTAGGACGTTAACCAGCGCACCTGAGCGGAAAAGCTCAGCGTCGGAGCGCGGCAGAGCAACCGCTTCGGCCTTGGGCGAGCCGCCACGCAATAGGCTAACGGCGGTGTAGATC
>CAXTUQ010000823.1:0-2346 GCA_964247405.1 uncultured Acetobacteraceae bacterium | reverse complement strand
CGCGGACCGCGTCGCAGTACGCCCGCGTGTCCGCGGCAAGCGGTGGCTGGTAGCACAGCAGCCGGGCCACCACGGGCGCGAACATCGCGTCGGCGGCGTTGAACCTAGGCCCGAACAGGAACGGGCCGCCCGCGCCGAACTCGGCCCGGGTGTCCCGCCACAGCGCCTCGATCCGCGCCACGTCCGCCAGCGACTCCGGCGTTTGCCCGGCGCCGGGCGCCGTCTTGTTCAGCACCATCGGCATCGCGACCCGCAGCGCCCGGAAGCCGGCGTGCATCTCGGCGCTCACCACCCGGGCGCGGGTGCGGGCGGCGCGGTCCGCAGGCCACAGGGCCGGCTCGATCTCGGCGCAGTACTCGCAGATCGCGAGCGACTCCCAAACCCGCTGCCCGCCATGCTCCAAGTAAGGCACCAGCTTGCTGGGCGACACGACCGCGACCGCCGCCGTGGGGGCGTGCCGGCTGTCGCCGAGCGGGATCACCACCTCCTCCACGTCCAGCCCAGCCAGGCGCACCGCAAGCCAGCCGCGCAGCGACCATGAGGAGTAGCGGCGGGTGCCGATGTATAGGCGGCCATCAGGCATAGGACACTCCATTAAGTGACTCTGGGAATGACGCCGGCACGATGCCACGCTTGCCCCTTGCCCGCCAAAGCGCGAACGTGGGGGCCTGGTATGCAGGCCCGCTCCCGAAAGGTCACGCCGTGAACGAGATCAGCCGCCCCAACAACCTTGATGCCTTCTGGATGCCGTTCTCGGCCAACCGCTCGTTCAAGGCATCGCCGCGCCTGCTCGCCCGGGCCGAGGGGATGTTCTATCACACCAATGACAACCGGGAGGTGCTGGACGGCACCGCCGGGCTGTGGTGCGTGAACGCGGGCCATGGAAGGCGGGAGATCGTGGAAGCGATCCAGAAGCAGGCGGCCGTGCTGGACTTCGCGCCGACCTTCCAGATGGGCCATCCCATCGCCTTCCAGGCCGCGGCGCGCTTGGCCGAAATCCTGCCGGACGGGCTGGACCGCGTGTTCTTCACCAACTCCGGGTCGGAAAGCGCGGACACGGCGCTCAAGATCGCGCTGGCCTACCACCGGGCGCGCGGCGAGGGGCAGCGGGTACGGCTGATCGGGCGGGAGCGCGGCTATCACGGCGTGGGCTTCGGCGGCATGTCGGTCGGCGGCATCGGCCCGAACCGCAAGCAGTTCGGCGCCGCGCTGCCCTACGTGGACCACCTGCCCCACACCCATGCGCCGGAGCACAACGCCTTCACCAAAGGCGAACCCGCCTGGGGCGCGCACCTGGCCGATGCGCTGGAAAGCCTGGTCGCGCTGCACGGCGCGGACACCATTGCGGCGGTGATGGTGGAGCCTGTGGCGGGATCGACTGGCGTGCTGGTGCCGCCGGCAGGATACCTCAAGCGCCTCCGCGAGATCTGCACGAAGCATGGCATCCTGCTGATCTTCGACGAGGTGATCACCGGGTTCGGCCGCATGGGGACCAACTTCGGCGCCGAGCGGCTCGGCGTGGTGCCGGACCTGATGACGATGGCCAAGGGCCTGACCAACGCCGCCGTGCCGATGGGCGCCGTGGCGGCGAGCGAGGCGATCTACGCAGGCATAGTGGACGGGTCGCCCGCAGGGATCGAGCTGTTCCACGGCTACACCTATTCCGGCCACCCCCTCGCCTCCGCGGCGGCCATCGCGTCGATGGACCTGCACCGCGCGGAGGACCTGCCCGGCCGGGCGCGGGCCATCGAGCCGTATTGGGAAGGGGCGGTGCACAGCCTGCGCGGGTTGCCGAACGTGATCGATATCCGCAACGCCGGGCTGATCGCCGGGATCGAACTGCAGGGCCGTGCGGGGCAGCCGACGGACCGGGCGGTGCGGGTGTTCCAGCGCTGCTTCGACGCCGGGCTGCTGATCCGCACGACGGGGGACATCGTGGCGCTGAGTCCGCCGCTGATCATCGAGACGCCGCATGTGGACCGGATTGTGGAGACGTTGGGAGAGGCGATCCGGGCGGAGGCAGTCTAATGGCTCAGTCAAGCGGCTGTTTTGAAGCCGGTCTGGAAGGGCGTTCGGGATTGGACGACGGCCCAGAGCACATTCACGCGCCTGCGGGCGAGTGCGATGACGGCTTGGTGGTGGCGTTTCCCCTCGCGTCGTTTGCGGTCGTAGAAGGCACGGCTGTCGTCGTGTGCGAGCGAGCAGAAGGCGGACTGGTAGAACACGCGCTTGAGGCCTTTGTTGCCGCCGTTTGGCCGTCGCAGGAAGCGCGTCCGGCCGGACTGGCGCAACACCGGCGCCATGCCGGCGGCCGAGGCGAGTGCGTCGGCGGAGCGGAAGCGCGAC
>CAXTUQ010000822.1:0-2362 GCA_964247405.1 uncultured Acetobacteraceae bacterium | reverse complement strand
ACGCCCAAGCGCGCGGACGCTTCCGCCACCGCGCGGCGTGCCCGGCGGCGGCTCGACAGCCAGCGCCGGCCGCCGAGGTCCTGGCCAGCCGCAAGGTTCTCCGCGACGGTAAGGTTCGGAAACAGGGAGAAATCCTGGTAGATCACCTGCACCCCGGCCGCGATGGCCTCCCGCGGGGTCAGGGCGGCGTGCGAAGCGCCGGCCAGCACGACCTCCCCGCTGTCCGCCCGGTGCACGCCGCTCAGCACCTTGATGACGGTGCTCTTGCCCGAGCCGTTCTCGCCGGCGAGGCAGCGGACCTCGCCGGGCGCGATCCCGAACGACACCTGGTCCAGCGCCTGCACGCCGCCGAACCGCTTGGACACGGCCCGCAGCGCCAGGACTGGGGTTGCCCCAGAAAACGTATCAGAAATTATACTGGCTCATGTTCTCCTTGGTCACGCCGACCCAGCCCGCGCCGTACAGCAGCCCCGGCCGCGCCGGGTCGGGCGCCAGCAGGCTGTGGTAGCCGTCCAGCCCCAGGTCCAGCCCCGCCTTGATCTCCGCGTTGTGGCCACGGAGCCGCATCGCCGCCAGCACGGACATGGCGTAGCCGGCCACCGCCGGGTCCCAGAACTGGATATATTGGATGTCGCCGTCCCGCAGGTACTGCCCGGCGACCGACACCAGCCCGGTGCCGCTGAACAGCAGCTTGCCCTGCTCGCCGCGCTCGGCGATCAGGCGGCCGGCTCCGGCGCTGGCCGGCATCGGCGCGCCGATGATGCCGCGCAGGTCCGGATGCGCGGTCAGCACCTCCTTCAGCTTGTTGTAGGCGACCTCCGCGTCGTCATAGCTTTCGACCCGGCGCACCGCCTCCTGCATCTGCGGGAAGTGCTCCTTCTGGTAGGCCACCGCACCGTCGATCCATTCCATGTGCGACTGGCTGGTGAGGCTGCCGACCGTCGCCACGTACTTGCCCTGGCCGCCGGTGCGGCTCCCCAGCTCCTGCATCAGCTTGGCGCCATAGGCGCGGTTGTCGAACGCCTCGATGATGACGTCGGCGTTCACCAGGTTGCTGGCCTCGTGCGCCACGACGACGATGCCGCGGTCGCGGGCCTTTTTCAGCACCGGCTCCACCGCCTCGATGGAGAACGGCACGATGCAGATGGCATCGACGCCCTGGCCGATCAGGTTCTCGACCAACTGCACCTGCGCAGCGGCGTCGGCCTGGCTCGGTCCGACCATCCAGGCGTCGTGCCCGGTGTCGCGGCCGAACTGCTCCACGCCCGCGCGCATGCGATCGAACCAGGCGATGCCGTCCACCTTCACGACGGTCGCGATCTGCCACTTCTTGCCCGCGGCCTTCTGACTCAGATCCTTGGACACCTTGCCGGCATCAACCGCTTCGGCACCCTGCGCATGGACAGCGCCGGCCAGCGGCAGCAGCGCGGCGCCCGCGGCAAAACCTCGACGGGTGAGCATCATCTCCGTTCCTTCCCCAATGGCCCGGCGGTTCCAGCCTGCCGGCGTTCACGCCATCATAGCCGAACCCACACGGCGCCGGGAGAGCGTTTCTGCGCCCGCCGGGCACTTGCGTTCCGCATCCTGCAACCATAGCGTCACGGCCTGTCCGGCGCGTCTGCGACGCCCGGACCGCAGGGAGCGAACATGGCCAATTCAGGGACGGCGCGCGCATGAGCTGGCTCGGCATCGATGCCGGCACCTCCTCCGTCAAGGCGCTGCTGATCGACGACGCGCAAACCGTGCTAGCAGAGGCGTCGGTACCCTTGGAGGTGCAGCGCCCGCAACCGCTGTGGTCCGAGCAGGACCCAGTCGACTGGTGGCGCGCGATGGAGGACGCGGTGGCGCAGGTCCGCGCGGCGGCGCCGGACGCCTGGGCCGGGCTCGACGGCATCGGGCTGTCCGGACAGATGCACGGCGCGGTGCTGCTGGACGCCGCAGACCAGGTGCTGCGCCCCGCCATCCTGTGGAACGACGGACGCGCCGGCGCCGAGTGCGTCGAGCTTGAGCGCCGCGTGCCGGATTTCCGCACCCGCGCCTGCAACCGGGCGATGCCGGGCTTCACCGCGCCGAAGCTGCTGTGGGTGGAGCGGCATGAGCCGGACGTGTTCGCCCGGCTCGGCACGGTGCTGCTGCCCAAGGACTACGTGCGGCTGTGCCTGACCGGGGAGCGGGTGGGGGAGATGTCCGACGCCTCCGGCACGCTGTGGCTCGACATCGCGGCGCGGGATTGGGACGACGAGTTGCTGGCGGCCTGCGGCCTGGGGCGCCGGCACATGCCGCGGCTGGTCGAAGGGTCCGCGGTGTCCGGCCTGCTGCGCCCGGCGCTGGCGGCATCGTGGGGGCTGGCCGGGCGCAGCAG